>NZ_QHHV01000035.1:0-53975 GCF_003947245.1 Actinoplanes sp. ATCC 53533
GCTCAGGCCGCGGGCGACCAGGTCGGCGAAGAACGCGTTCCACGCCTGTTTTGTCTCGCTGGTGGCGACTTTGACGCCGAGGACTTCGCGGTGGCCGTCGGCGTTGACGCCGGTCGCCACGAGCACGACCGCTTTGACCACCCGGCCCTGTTCACGGACCTTCATGCTCAGCGCGTCGGCGGCGACGAACGTGAACGGCCCGGACTCGTCCAGGGGCCGGGTGCGGAACGCCGCGACCTGGGCGTCGAGTTCGACGGCCATCCGGGAGACCTGTGACCTGGACAGGCTGGTGATGCCCAGCGACTGGACGAGTTTGTCCATGCGCCGGGTAGAGACGCCGAGCAGGTAGCAGGTCGCGACCACGCTCACCAGGGCGGCCTCGGCCCGCTTACGCCGCTCGAGCAGCCAATCGGGGAAATACGTGCCTTGGCGCAGTTTCGGGACCGCGACGTCGATCGTGCCGACGCGGGTGTCCAGGTCACGATGGCGGTAGCCGTTACGGGAGTTGACCCGCTCCGGTGACACGGCCCCGTACTCGGCGCCGCAGACCGCGTCCGCGTCGGCCGACAACAGCGAGTTGATCACCGTGGACAGCAAGTGCCGCATCAGATCCGGCGACGCGTCGCCGAGAGCTTGGTCCAACAGCCCGGCAGGGTTGATGATGTGAGGTGCGGTCATCGCGATAGAGCCCTTTCGAGAGTGCTGTGAGAGGTTCACTCGAAAGATCACGCGATGACCGCGCTCTTCGTTCAGCCCGCAGACGGGCCGCCCGACGATCACGTCGATCGCGTTACACCACTATCAGGGACGCCACTGGAACTCTGCCGGATGCCCACTTCCGCGGCAAGGTGGTTGACAGCTCTTCGTAAGAATCCCCGATTTTGCCGGGGTGGTGTGTTCGCGTGCGGAAATCTCGCCAGCGACCGATCCGCCGCCTCGCGATCGGCCCGGAAGTTGTCCTTTCCTCCCAGCAGGTAGTCATAGACTCTGGCAGGGTGCGGCTCGTCGGTCCGCAATTCCACCGGCGGTTGCGCTGCCGGGCCCGGCTTCTGCCCATCCCGGTTGCTCACGCGATCACAGTCCTCACCACGATCACTGTCGCTTGAGTGCTGGGTGCCCGGTCTCAGCGTTCGCCACCCCGGCGCCGGAGGCTGGCTGGACCCGCTCGAACCGCACCTTGCTCAGCCATCCCGGGAGGTCGCTGAGCACGTACAGCTCGCCGTGCACGTCGGTGCCGAACGCGGTCGGCTGGGTCGGGAAGTTGCCGATCGTGGCGGACTCGTAGCCGCCCTGGGGCTTGGGACGCACGGCGAACGCGAGGGTCGAGCAGTAGTCGCTCGCGACGTAGGTCCCCCATGCCTCGGGGGTCTGGAACCCTCGGTACACAACGCCGCCGGTCACCGAGCAGTTCTCCGTCATGAAGTGTTCGTACTCGAAGACCGGGTCGGTGTACCGCCCGCCCGGCTGGCATTGCTGCGGGTCGAACACCGGGGTGCCCTCCTTGCAGGACCAGCCGAGGTTCGCCCCACGCTGGGACGGGCGGATGTGGTTGATCTCCTCGACCAGGCCCTGGCCGACGTCACCGATCCACAGCGAGCCGTCGACCGGGTCGACGGAGAACCGCCAGGGGTTGCGCAGACCGTAGAGCCAGATCTCCGGCCGCGCGCCCGACGTGCGGACGAACGGGTTGTCGAAGGGCACGCAGTAGGGCTTCGCCCCGCAGGCGCGGCTGACGTCGATCCGCGCGATCTTGCCGAGCAGGGTGCCGAGGTTCTGGCCGGCCTTGAACGGGTCGTTCGCGTGGCCGCCGTCGCCGAGGGACCAGTAGAGGTAGCCGTCGCGGCCGAACGCCACCTGTCCGCCGTTGTGGTTGCCGTACTCGGCGTGCGCCTGGGTGAGCAGCACCTGCACCCGCTCGGGAGCACCGATGGGCACTCGCGCCAGGGTCAGCGCGCCGTCCGGCAGGCTGGTGTAGGCCACGTAGAGGATCCCGGTCCGCGCGAAGTTCGGCGCCGGCGTGATGCCGAGGAGGCCGCGCTCGTTGTCCGACGTGTCGATCCGGGCGGTCAGGTCGAGCACCGGCTCGGCCGCCAGGCCGGTGTCGGGGTGGTAGGCGCGGACGGTGCCGTCCTTCTCCGCGATCAGCATCCGGCCGTCCGGCAGCCCGGTGATCGCGATCGGACGCCGCAGACCGACAGCAACCCGTTCGGACACCACGGTCAGCTCAGCGAGTGGCACCGCGCGGGTGCGGGATGTGTCGGCCGCGGCGGTGCCGGCCACCGACACCGAGGGCGACAGGATCGCGGACAGGGCCAGAACGAGCAGGCCGGCCAGCATGGTGGCCGGGCGACAACGCCGTCGAGACATGGTCAGCTCCTCGAGCAGAGTGGCGGACGCAATCTGGGAGCGCTCCCACCATACATCGACTCTCGCGAATGTCCAGCCCGCCTCGCCGGTCGGCTGAGCCTTCGGGCTCACCCGGCGGGCGAGCTGGGGTGAGCTCAGTCCCGCCCGTCGATCACGGCCCGCAACTTCCCGAGCTGGGGGGTGTCGCGAATGTCCAGCTCGTGGAAGATCCGCAGCGCGCGGGTGCAGTGCGCCCTGGCCAGGAGCCGGTTGCCCAGGGCATGATGCGCCCGCCCCGCGCCGCTGTGCGCCCGTGCCTCGCCGCTGAGCTCGCCTGCCCGTCGGAACAGTCGGAGGGCGGCGTGGTGGTACGGCGCGGCCGCCGCGAGCCGGCCCCAGGCCCGGTGGGCGACGCCAAGCGTGTTGAGCGCCCGGGCCTCGCCGATCGGG
This sequence comes from Actinoplanes sp. ATCC 53533, assembly GCF_003947245.1. Lineage (NCBI taxonomy): Bacteria > Bacillati > Actinomycetota > Actinomycetes > Micromonosporales > Micromonosporaceae > Actinoplanes > Actinoplanes sp. ATCC 53533. The sequence goes on from NZ_QHHV01000035.1 coordinate 2,797, forward strand.
TCGCCCTGCTGCCGAAACATCTCGGCCGACTCGGTCAGGCGCTCGACGGCCGCCCCGAACCGGCAGATCTGCATGAGGGCCGTGCCGATCCCCAGCAGGGCGAGCGCCTCGCCGTGCCGGTCACCGGCCGCCACGGCCGCGCGCTCCGAATCCGCGACGAGGCTGGCGGCGTAGACCCGCAGGAGGTCGTGCATCCCGTAGCGCCCGGCGCGGGTGGGCTGGATGAGATAGGCCCGGACGAGCCGGGCGAGGATCCGGCGGGTTTCGGCGAGGCCGCCGCCGGTGAGCGCGGCGACTCCGTACAGGTCGAGGTCGGGGCCCGGATGCAGACCCAGCAGGCCGAACGTACGGGCCGCGTCCGCCTGCAGCTTCGCGACCGACCAGGAGAACACCGCCGTCACGGCCGCGTGGGGGTCGTCCCCCGAGTCGAGCAGCTCCAGGCGGGTCTGCTCGTCGGAGAGCTCTCGCACGAGCGCGGTCAGTGGCCGGGTGAGCTGTCCGACGACCAGTTCGGCGGCGATGCGCAGGGCGAGTGGGAGCCGGGCACACAGCACGGTCAGCGCCCGGGCGGCAGCCGGCTCGGCGTCCATGCGTGGACCGATCAGATGGCGCAGGAGACCGGTGGCCTCCTCCGGCGACAGCAGGTCGAGCTCGATCCGGCGCGCGCTGTGCAGCGCGACGAGTCCGGCCAGAGTGTCACGGCTGGTCACGATCACCATGCAGGACGAGCTGCCGGGCAGCAGCGGCCGGACCTGCTCCACGGAGCTCGTGTTGTCCAGGACTATCAGCATGCGCCGGCCGGCGATCTCAGTCCGGTAGCGGGCGGCACGTTCGTCCACCTCCGGCGGGATCAGCCGGTCGGACACACCGACCGCGGTCAACAGGCGTACCAGCGCGTCGGCGGCCGACACCGGCTCGGCCGGGTCGTAGCCGCGCAGGTCGAGGTAGATCTGTCCGTCCGGGAACCGGGCGGCGACCCGATGCCCCCAGTGGACCGCGAGCGCCGTCTTCCCGACCCCGGCTGTTCCGGAGATCGCCACAATCGGCATGGACGTCGACGATCCGGCGGCCTGCCGGGTGACGACGGCGTCGAGGACAAGCTGCTCGCGTTCGCGGCCCGTGAAGGCACCGACGTCGGCCGGAAGCTGTGCCGGCACACCTCGGGTCCGGACCACGGCGGCGGGCGTGGCGGGCCGTGGCACCGGGTCCGGGTCACCGCACAGGATGGCCTGGTGCACCTGCTGCAGCTCGGGACCGGGTTCGGTGCCGAGATCGTCGCCGAGGCGGCGCCGGATGGTGGCGTACCGCTCCAGCGCACCGGCCGATCGGCCGGCGCTGTGCAGGGCGCGCAGCAGCACCGCGGCGACGGGCTCCTCGAACGGGTTCTCGTCGGCGAGCGCGGTGAAGGCGCCGATCACCGCGTCCGGGTCTCCCCGCCGCAGCTCGGCGCGGCCCCAAGCGACGCTCGCATCCAGGTGGTGCTGCCGCCACGTCTCCCTGGTCCGGGCGGCCCAGTCACCCGGCAGGCCGCCCAGCGGCTGCCCGTGCCAGAGGGCGATGGCCTCCCGGAGCCACCCGGCGCGCTCGCTGTCCGTGCGGTGGTCCGGTACGGCGCGGGAACCGGCGGCCACCCGGGCGCGTCCGTATCACCATGCGTATGTTGCCGATCTGGCTCGCCGCCATGGCGCTCGGGGGGTGTGTCGGGTCCGGCCCGGACGGCGCCGGGCCGGACACCGCCGGTGCGGGTGCGGCGCCGCTCCGTGGCTTCGGGGTCGACGTCGACCAGGCCATCGCGCCGCGCGTCCCGGTGGTTCACCTGCGGACCTGCGGTTCGTGGGGCTGCCACGAGCAGGACGTGACTCTGGTCATCGCCGGCCCGACGAGCGCCGTGCCCTGCCCCTCGGCGTCGGCCGCCGCGGATACCGCCTGCGGGGTGGCGCACCTGCCCGGTCCCGGCCCCGGATTCGGCTACGCGCCGGTGCCCGAGCTGACGCTGGAACAGGTCACCGTCACGGTGACGACGCCGGCGGGTGCGCCGCTGCGGGTCAGGGCCGATTTGGCGGTTCGCCCCTTCGCGGTCTGCCCGGAAAGTGCGAGTTGCCCGCCATCATCCGCCGCGGTGCCCCAGGCGCGGCTGCGCATCACGGCGGACGGCACGGTCATCCAGTCCCGCTGAGCCGCCGCCGGCCGAGAAGGATCACCTGCTTGCCAAGCGTGCGGGTGCTCCCCGGCCGGGTGAGTTAATCGCGGCGTAACCAGCCGCGGGGTCCGCGCTGGGTAGGTTGGCGAGATCATCCAGCACATAGATCCCTTCATCGGCACCGCGGCGACCGACCTGCCCCCGCCGCGGGGTCTCGCGGCGACCTGGTGGTGGCCGAAGCCGCAGGTCGGCAACACCCATCCGGGTGCCACGTCGCCGCTGGGCATGGTGTCGGCGTGCGCCTACTCCGGCGCCTACCCGACCGGGTACGGGCGGTATGCGAAGAGCACCGAGGGCGTGCCCGAGGAGATGTTCGATCGCCTGCAGGCGTCCGGCTTCACGCATTTTCAGCAGTCCGGCACCGGCGCGATCCGCAAGTACTACAACTATGTGCGCGTCACGCCGATGGTGCAGCCGCTCGACGAGCTCGGGCAGGCGTGGCCGCTGCACGACGAGGTCGCGACGGCCGGATACTACGCCGCGACCCTGGACACCGGCGTGCGCAGCGAGATCACCGTGGGCGAGAAGGTCGCCGTGCACCGCTACACGTTCCCGGAGCAGCGCAGCGCCCGGGTCGTCATCGACCTCTCCATCGGCGGGCTGGCCATCGACCTCGGCCGCACGGTGCCGCTGCGCGCCCAGGTCGAGAGCATCGGATCCGGCCGGGCCCAGGGCACCGTCGTCATGGAGGGGGTGCCGCTCTCGGTCTATCTCGAGGTCGACAGCCCGGGCTGGCGGCAGATGCTGTGGTACGACCGGCGCCTGGTCGACGGTGGCACCCGGCTCGACTTCGACAGCATCCGGCACACCACGCTGCGCCCGTTCGGCCTGCTCTTCATGGGGCCGTCGGCCGCCGGGCAGAGCGTCGAGGTGCGGCTCGGCTTCTCGCTGCGCGGCTGCGAGCAGGCCCGGGAGAATCTCGAACGCGAGTGCGGGCGGACCCGTCCCGCGTTCGACGCGGTGCACGCCGACACCCTTCAGCGGTGGCGGGTGAGCCTCGACAAGGTGCGGGTCGACGGCGGCACCCCGGCCCGCCGCACGGTGCTGTCCACCGCGCTCTACCACTCCCTGATCAAGCCGTGCGTCGCCGACGACGAGAGCCCGTTCTGGCCCGCGCCCGGCCCGTACGCGTTCGACATCTGCACGATGTGGGACATCTACAAGACCCAGCTGCCGCTGCTCGCGGCGATCGCCCCGGAACGGCACGCGGCCCTGCTGGAGTCGCTCATCCGGGTCTGCGAGGAGGAGGGCAACTTCCCGATCGGCTACCGCATGGCGCGCGGCGCGGACAGGTTCTTCCGGCAGGCGAGCGCGCTCGCGCACACCGCGCTCGCCGACGCGTACGCCCTGCGCCCGCAGAGCCTCGACTGGAGCTGGGCCCTGGTGCACATGGTCGACGACCTGCGCCGGATGTACGGGGAGGACTTCTTCGAGCACGGCGTCGTGCACCCGATCACGCACACCCTCGACCTGGCGTACGCCCATCACTGCACCGCGCAGGTCGCGCGCGCCCTCAACGACCACCGCCTCGCCGACGACCTGGCCGAGCTCAGCCGCGGCTGGATCAACGCGTTCGACCCGGACACCGGCCTGCTGCACGACTCGTCGTTCTACGAGGGCGGCAAGTGGAACTACTCGTTCCGGCTCGTGCACGACATGGCCGCGCGGATCGCCCTGGCCGGCGGCGACAAGACCTTCATCGACATGCTCGACCATTTCTTCGGGTACGGCGCCGCGCCCGTCACCCAGCCCGGCGTGCGGCCGCCGCAGGCCGAGATGCTGCGGGGTTTCGCCCTGAACAGGTTCGAGGGCCTCAACAACGAGCCGGACATGGAAGCGCCCTGGGCCTACCACTACGCGGGCCGCCCGGACCGCACCGCCGAGGTGGTGCAGGCCGCGCTGACCTGGCAGTTCGGCACCGGCCGCGGCGGCCTGCCCGGCAACGACGACTCCGGCGGCCTCAGCTCGTGGTACGTGTGGGCGTCGCTCGGCCTGTTCCCGGTCGCCGGGCAGAACCTCTTCCTGATCAACGCTCCCGCCTTCGAGCGCGCCGCGCTGACGGTCGGTGACCGGGAGTTCGTGGTGGAGACCAGCGGGCACCGCGAGACCCCGATCGGCGCCGACGGCATCGAGCGGGATCAACCGACGCAATATGTGCAATCGGCGACCCTCAACGGGAAACCACTGCACGGCGCGCACCTGAGCGCCGCCGACGTCCACCGGGGCGGACGGCTGCACCTGACGCTGGGTCCCGAGCCGTCGGCCTGGGCGCACGGCGTACGACCCCCATCTGTGTCAGATCCGCACGCACCCTAGGATCCCCCATGAGACATCGCCCTCGTCGCCTGGTCATCGCGGTCCGGGCCGACCCGGTCATCTGCGGTCACTCCGGTGAGGCCCGTAACCTGGCCGAGGCCGCGCTCACCCGCGGCTTCACCGACGTCCGGCTGCTCACCTGGCCGATCTCCGCCCTGGAGGCGGCCGGCCTCCCGCTGAAGCCGCTGGACCGGCTCCTGCCCTACAGCCCGGGCATCACCGTCGAGCGTCCCGAACCGGTCGGCGACTACCGGGTCCCGGACGGGCGCTACCTGGCGGGCCTGACCGGGCGCCTGGTCGAGCTGCTCGCCGAGCCGATCCCGACGGTGTGCCTGTCGATGTACCTCGTGCCGCACACCGCCGTGATCATCGACGCCGTCGGTGCCGTCCGCGCCGCCGGCTTCGACCCCGAGGTGCACACGATCGCCAAGGCCGTCGGCTCCGACGTCACCAACGTCATCAAGTCCTGCCTGCGCGACGGCAGCTTCGGAGCCGCCATCGCCCTGTTCACGACGTTCCTGGCGAACGACGAGGTCACGGCCGTCTCGGAGTACACCCGTGACGAGATCATCGCCTCGGCCGCGGAGGTCGACGCGAAGCACGGCACCCGATTCGCCGAGCAGTGCCGCCGCCGGGTCACCGTCAGCTATCCGCCCATCGACACCAGCGCCTACCTCGACATCGAGGAGGCCGCCGTCGACGCCGCGCTCGCCGCGCGCGGGCTGGCCCGCGACGGCTACATCCTGTTCCTGTCCCGCGTCACCCGGGCCAAGGGCATCTACGACCTGATCATGGCGTACGGCCAGATGCGCTGCCGTTCCGACGTCAAGCTCGTCGTCGCCGGCACCGGCCCCGCCCTGCAGCACGTGCGGGCCATGGCCGCCGAGGACGAGCAGGTCGTCTTTCTCAGCGACGTCGACGACACCGAGAAGGGCCTGCTCATGCGCGGCTGCGCGGCCTACGTCCTGCCGACCAAGCCGGAACCCGAGTTCGTGGAGACGTTCGGCATCGCCCTGACCGAGAAGATGCTCGCCGGTGGCGGCCCGGTCATCACCACGCTCACCGGCGGCACCGGCGAGGCGGTCGGTGACACCGCCGTCATCGTCGAGCCCGGCGACGTCGTGGCCCTCGCCGCCGCCGTCGACGCCGCGGTCCTGGAAATGCCGGCCGAGGAGCGGGCGGACCGGGAAAGGCGGGCGCGCGCACACGCCCTGACCTTCGACCGGGCCCGGGTCTTCGACAACCTCTTTCGGCCGGTCCTCTCGCACCCGGAACCCGCCTGACAGCCGGCCGGGTCGGGCAGGTTCGGATCGCCGGCGAGTTTCCCGGCGCGCCGCGCTATCGGCTGGTCAACGGCAGCGCGGGGAAGGTGTGGCTCTGCCAGATCACGCGGGACGGCTCCTCCGGGTAGGCGGTGACGACCGGCCGGGTGTCGAAGAGCTGGACGAGGCGTTGCTCGGTGTCGTACGCGGGCCAGCCGGGGTCGCCGTGGGTGGCGAACGAAACCCATGCGGCGCGCATCCGGGCGGACAGGGCCGCCGCCTCCGGGGACGGTGTCTCGCCGATCAGCATGGCGGGCTGGCCGCGGTCCAGGTTGCCGAAGACGAGTGGCACGTCGAGGCCGTGGCAGGCACCGAGGGCACCGCCCATGCCCGGGGCCGGCCAGGTCAGCTCGTAGACATACGCCCGGCCCCCGGCCGCCGCCTGGGCCTCGGCGAGGTGCAGCGACGGCATCCGGAACAGCCAGTCGGAATGGACCAGTTCGTACAGCTCCTCCGGGCCCGCCGCCGGGTAGGCGTCGCGGTAGCGGCGCGCGCCGTCCGGGCCGGGCGCCAGGACCTCGAGGGCGTTCGCTGCCTGCTCCTCGCTCACCTCGCCGAGCAGTCCGCTGATGGCGGTGAACAGGCGCTGCTCGTCGCGGGTGTGGCCGACGAGCAGCTCGACGTCGCGGGCGGCACCGTCGGCCAGGGCCTGCCACGGTGTGCCGGCCAGGACGTCGCCGTCGACGACGGGCGAGAACAGGATCGTTCGGTACGCGGGCCGGCCCCAGCGGTGCCCCCACTGGTCCATCTTGGCGCTGATCGTGTCGGCGGCGGCGGGCAGCCGGTGCGGGGCGACGCCGGACAGGTCGGCCACCGTGGGCCGCAGCCCCAGTTCGGCGGCGCAGGCGGTGGCGATGTCCGCGGCGAGCTCCGGTGCGAAGAACGTGCCCGGCACACTCTGCGCGACGGCCCGGCGGAAGAGCCCGGCCGCGCGGTCCATCGCCAGCAGCGCGGCGACCGATCCGCCGCCCGCCGACTCGCCGAAGACCGTGACCGCGCCGGGGTCACCGCCGAAGGCCCGGATGTTGTCGCGCACCCACTCGAGGGCGGCGACCTGGTCGAGCAGACCCCGGTTGGCGGGAGCTCCCTCGATCTGCGCGAAGCCCTCGATACCCATGCGGTAGTTGAACGTCACCACGACGACGTCACCGTCCCGCGCGAGCCGGCCACCGTCGTATTCGGGGAGGCCGGACGTGCCGAACACGTAGCCGCCGCCCTGGATCCACACCATCACCGGCAGTCCCGCGCCCGGGTCGGGTGCGGGGGACCAGACGTTGACCGTCAGCCAGTCGTCGTCCGCCGCGTCCCGCGCCAGCGCGTCCATGCCGAAACTGCCGCTCTGTGGGGGCGGCGGGCCGTACGAGACGGCCTCCCGCACCCCGCTCCAGCCCGCCACCGGTCGCGGCGCGGCGAAGCGCAGCAAGCCGACCGGGGGCTCGGCGAACGGGATGCCCCGGAAGACCGCCACCCCCGCCTCCCGGACGCCGCGCAGGCTCCCGCCGGCCGCGCGGACTTCGGGCCGGGGTCCAGCCGGCTCGGACTCGGCAACGGTCATCACAACTTCCTCTCACGCAGGCAGCGAGTGCTCGCGGCGACCCCGGACCCGCGGATCGTCCACCGTGGTGGGACGCCGCGCCAGCGATTTACGGCCCAGCGGACATGGCGCCCGGCGCGGGAGGTCACCCCAGGGCCTTCAGGACGGTGCCCGCGGTGCCGTCGAGCGTGATCAGGTCGCCGGTGGCGATCCGGGTGGTGGCGTCGGGGACGCCGACCACCGCGGGGATGCCGTACTCGCGGGCCACGACGGCGCCGTGCGAGTTGGCGCCGCCCATCTCCATGATCAGCCCGCCCGCGGTCAGGAACAGCGGTGTCCAGCCGGGGTCCGTCGAGGGCGCGACGAGGATCTCGCCGGGCTCCAGGCGCGCGCCCACGGGGTCGAGCACCAGCCGGGCGGTCGCGGTGATCGTGCCGGCGGAGGCGGGGGTGCCGACGAGCGCGCCGTCCGGGGCGGCGGCGGCACCGGCGCTCGCCTCGGGCTCGGTGCCGTCGGAGAGCAGCACCCGGGGGACGCCGCGGCGGCGCAGTTCCGTGTCGTAGCCGGCCCGGCGGTCCGCGACCAGGTCGTGCAGGTCGCGGCCGGAGAGCCCGGCGCGGGCCTCGGCCGTGGTCAGCATGAAGATGTCCGCCGGCGCGGCGATCCGGGCGTCGGCCGCCAGCGCCTGACCGACCAGCCGCAGCTGGGCCCGCAGCTGGGCGAAGGCGACGATCAGGAGGTACTTGGGCAGCTCGCGGACGCCGGCGAGGCGGCGCGCCCGGTCGAGGGCGAACCGGACCAGCGGGCGGCGGATCGCGCCGCTCCGGTCGACGAGGGTGCTGACCATCCGGCCGGCCTCCGCCGCGCCACGGGCGAAGACGGCGTCGGGGGCGGCCCGGTCGTCGTCGAGGCGCAGGTAGTTGAGGACGACGCCGATGACGTGCCGGGGGTCGTCGGACCAGCGCGGCACCCCCAGGTCGATCTCCGCGACGGCGCGCTCGCCGTACCGGTCGAGGAAGCCCGTCAGCCCGGCCTGGACGGGCGCGGGCAGCTCGCCGTCCCGCCAGCGGTCGGCGAGTGTGGTCAGGGGAGTGGTCAGCAGCAGGGCGGTCGCGGCGGCGTCCCGGCGGATGGCGCGGGCCAGCTGCCAGAGGTCGAGGTCCATGGTGGTGGTGACGTTGTGCGGCAGCCCGCGCAGGACCGTCTGCAGCTCCCCCGGGCGGGAGCGGGCGAGCTTGCCGGCGAGGCCGAGCAGCGCGAACCCGCCCGCCGCGGGAGCCATGGCCCGCGGGGCGAGCGGGAAGACGTCGGTGGCGAGGGCGTGCTCGACCAGGTCGAGCCGCACGGCGGGGGTGGCGTCGGCGGGCAGGGAGAGCCGGCGGCGGATCTCGGCGGGCAGCCGCTCCAGGTCGCGGTGCAGGGCGTCCGGGGCGGCGATGCCGTGGATCAGGCGTACGGGAAGGCGATGCCGGACGGCGAACCGGGCCGCCCGGCGCAGGAACGGCCGCACCGACCGATGGGTGATCGACAGGCGGGGATCGTCGAAGAGCCGCCGCATCACCACCGCGGAACGGGCCTCCATGACGCCGAGGACCCGGGGGATGGCGAAGCGGCCGACCCGGCTGCGGACGGCGTCGGTGCAGTCGACGAAGATCCGCTGCCCGGGGGCCAGCAGGACGGCGGGCCCGGCGAGCGGGTCCGCGACCGCGAAGCCGAACTCCCGGGCCGCCGAGGTGCCGAGCAGCCGCAGCGCGGCGACACCCATCGGCGTGATCGGCCGGAACAGCCCTTGCGCGACGCTGAAGCAGAAGTACACGCGCAGGCCGTCGGGCACCGGGTCCGGCACCGGATACAGCGTGGTGACCGGCCGGGTCTGGGTCAGCCAGAGCGTGCCGCCGGCGTCGACGGCCCACTCGGTGTCCTGGGGCGCGCCGTAGTGCGCCTCGACCCGGTCGCCGAGGGCGGCGAGCTCCCGGACCCGGTCGTCGCTGATGCAGGCGGTCGCCGTGGCGTCCCCGGCGGTGACGCGCTCGACGCCGCCGCCGGGCCGGGCCCGGACGGCGACCCGCTTGTCGCCGAGCCGCCGGTCGAGAATGTCGCCGGTGGCGGTGTCGACGACGAAGTGGTCCGGGTTGACCGCCCCGGAGACCACCGCCTCGCCGAGCCCGGGGGCGGCGTCGATGACGGCCTGGCGGCGCCGGCCGGTGACCGGGTCGGCGGTGAACAGCACGCCGGCGACCCGCGCGTCGACCATGCGCTGGATGACGACGGCGAGATGCACGGTGCGGTGGTCGATGCCGTTGGCGGCCCGGTAGACCACGGCGCGGTCGGTCCAGAGCGAGGCCCAGCAGCGGGCGACGGCGTCGATCACCGACGCCGTGCCGACGACGTTGAGATAGGTGTCCTGCTGACCGGCGAAGCTCGCCGACGGCAGGTCCTCGGCGGTCGCCGAGGAGCGGACCGCGACGGGCACCTCCGTGCCGAGCCGGGCGTACGCGGCGGTGACAGCGGTGGTGACGGCGGCCGGCACGGGCGCGGCGAGCAGCGCCGCGCGGGCGCGCCCGGCGAGCGCGGTCAACGCCGCGACGTCGTCGGCCGCCGCCGCGGCCAGCTCCCGCAGCACCTCGCCCAGGGCGGTGCCGGCGACGGTCAGGCGGTACGCGTCCGTGGTCACACACAAGCCGGGCGGCACGGGCAGGCCGGCGCGGATCATCTCCCCGAGGTTGGCCGCCTTGCCGCCGGCGGTGGCCGGCATGGCGGCGTCGACCTCGGTGAGGTCCATGACGAGGCGGGACGGGGTAGCGGTGGCCATGGTCGACGGTAACTCAACGAGCGCTGAGTTACGCCGGCCGTCCATTCATCCGCCTACTGGGATACATCGGGCGTGCGGCACAATGGTCTGCCGTGACGAGAGAACCCCGCGTGTCCTGCGTCTTCATCTGCCACGACGGCGCCGGCGAGATCCTGCTCGCCCGGCGCTCGGCCGGTGCCCGGGACGAGCCCGGGACCTGGGACACCGGCGCGGGCGCGCTGGAGTTCGGCGAGACCTTCGAAGCCGCGGTCACCCGCGAGGTCAAGGAGGAGTACGCGACCGAGCCGCGCGAGATCACCCTGCTGGGCGTCCGCAACGTGGTCCGGGCCGAGCCGCCGTCGCACTGGGTCGCGGTGATCTTCGCGGTGCTCGTCGACCGCGGCGCCGTGGCGATCGGGGAGCCGCACAAGTTCGACGAGCTGGGCTGGTTCCGCCCCGGCGCGCTGCCGTCCCCGCTGCATTCCCAGCTCCAACCCACCATCGACCTGTTTCAGGACGCCCATTGACGCCGGCTCGTGACCGGCACGTGATGGCGGCCGCCGACGATGCCAGCATGAGGCGCTTGCTCCCCACGGCGATAGCGGCGACCGCGGCGTTGATGTCACTGAGTTCCTGTTACCTCGGTCCCGACCCGGTGCAGTACGCGGCCCTGGCCGTGGTCGACGGCCGGCCGACGGCGGTGGTCGCCGTGTGCGGGCGCCCGGAGATCGGCGTCGACGTGCACCGCGATGACAACACCGACGACAATGACCTGCGGATCTGGTCCGTGACGGTCACGCTGCCGCACCAGGTGCGAGACGTCGAGGTCGAGTTGCTGGGAGCCGCCCGGCCCGGCTGGGAGATCACCTCCAGGGACGGGGAGATCGCCGACACCGGCCTCGGCGCCATCAAGGTCGTCCAGCTGACGTCGTTCGAAGCCGGGCACCGCTACAGGCTGGACTCGTCGAAATCAGGTCCTGAGGGGACGAAAGCGCCCGCGGTCAGCTTCACCACGGCTGACCTGACCGGGATCGGGCCCGGTCAGGTGCTGGCCGCCGTCGACCGGGACGACGCCGAGGTCGTGTCGCGTGATGCGTTCGTCAAGGACAGCTGCGGCTGACCCCGCTCGCCGGGCTCACGCCCGGTGGTCCGGGCCGGCGAACACGGGGCTGTCCCACCTGGGCCTGGCGAGCGCCGCTGACCCGAGGACCGTCCGGAAGGCCCCTGCCCGAGCCCGCGCCGCCGGATCGCGGCACCCGATCCGGCGGCGGGCTGTCGCGCACAAGGTCGTCAGTGCGCGGTGCGGGCAGCCGTGGTGATGAGGTCGGCGGTGGCGTCGGGCCGGGACATCATGGCCACGTGAGAGGCGTTGACCTCTCGGGTGCGGGCGCCGGCGCGCTCGGCCATGAAGCGCTGGGCCGCGGCCGGGATCACCTGGTCCTGCTTGGCCACGAGGTACCACGATGGGATCGCCTTCCAGGCCGGCGGGCCGGACGGCTGCTGCAGGGTGCTCAGGTCGCCGGGGCGCTGGGTGGCGGCCATCAGGGCGGTGGTGCCGGCCGGCAGGTCGGCGGCGAAGACCTCCCGGAACAGGCTCGCCTTGATGTAGCCGTCGTAGCTGTCCGGGCCGGTCGGGCGGATGTCGAGGGCCTCCAGGCCCAGCCTGGTGCCGGGGAACTTGGTCTGCAGGGCGATCAGCGGCTCGCCCTCGTCGGGTGCGAACGCCGCGACGTAGACGAGGGCTTTGACGTTGGGGTTGCCGGTGGCGGCGTTCGTCATCACGATGCCGCCGTAGGAGTGTCCGACCAGGACGATCGGTCCGTTGATGCTGCGCAGCACGCCGGCGACGTACGTGGAGTCCGAGGGCACGCCGCGCAGCGGGTTGGCCGGCGCGATGGTGGGGTATCCCGCGCGCTGCAGGCGCTTGATGACGTCGCTCCAGCCGGAGGCGTCCGCGAACGCGCCGTGCACGAGCACGATGGTGGGCTTGGGACCGCGGGGTCCGGATGACGCGGATGCCGCCGGTGAGGCGAGCAGGCCGGTGGTGGCGAGCAGGAGGACGAGTGCGGTCAAGAGTCTTCTCACGTCAGGTCTCCAGGTCGGTGGGGGCGCCGATGGGCAGCCAGCGGATGCGGTCCCGTACGTCTTTCGGAGCGTCGCCGAATTCGCGTTCGATGGCGGCCCGGGGTTCTTGGAAGTGCTTCCAGCCCTCGTAGTGCACGGGTACGGCGGTGTGTGGGCGTACTGTGCCGAGCAACTCGACGGCGTCGCGGGCAGTCATGCTGTACCGCAGCGGCCCGGTGACCGGGAAGCGGACGCCACCGAGGTGCACCAGCGCGACACCGACCGGGATCCGGCCGGCGACCTGCCGGACGCCATCGTGGAGGACGGTGTCACCGGAAACCCAGACGACACCGTGCCGCTGACCCTCCCAGCGCAGGGCGAAGCCGATCACGTCGCCCACGATCGGGCGGCTCAGCGGCGGCCCGTGCCGGCACGGGGTGGCGGTGACCTCGATGGCCGGCCGCCCCTGGCCGTCCAATGTGGTTGATGCCCACGGCGCCAGGCCGCGGGTGCCGCCGCCGAGCCGGGCCGCCCCGGACACCGTGGTGATCACGGTGCCCGCCGTGGGCAGCAGGTCGCGGCCGGCATCGTCGAGGTTGTCGCCGTGGTGGTCATGGGTCAGCAGGACGGCGTCGATCCGACCGAGTGCGTCGGGGGTGATGGCGGGGCCGGCGAGCTTGCGGGACGAGGTGCCCCAGCCGAACGCGTACCTGCGTCCGGCCGGGTCGAACGTCGGATCGGTCAGCAGCCGCCAACCCGCGAACTCGATGAGCGCCGTCGGCCCACCGATGTGCGTGACGCGGACGCTCGTCATGAGCGCGCGTGCCGCACGGCCCAGTCGAGCGCGTAGTCCGCGATGTCCTCCCAGCCCTTCTGCGCCGGCAGCAGGTGGGCGTAGCCCTCGTACTCCCGGCGTTCGGTGATGGTGTTGGACTTGTAGTGCTTGGCGTTCGATTCCTGGATGGCCGGCGGCATGATGTGGTCCTCGCTGCCGGAGACGAAGAGCAGCGGCGCGCGGTTGTCGTTGTGGTAGTCGACCCAGGTGTCCTGGTGGCCGGGCTGGAAGTTGGCCAGCACGCCACCCCAGAGGATCCCGCCGCTGGCCGGGATGTGGTAGCGCTCGTAGAGGGCGCGGGACTCGTCCTCGGTGAACGTGTTCGTGAACGCGTACGTCCACTCCTGCAGCGACAGGCCGACCGCCTTGTGCCGGTTGGCGGGGCTCTTGAGCACCGGGAACGTGGACTTCACCTGGGACAGCGGCACCACCCGGACGCCCTCGGTGGGCGCCGAGTTGAGCGCCACGCCGGCGGCGCCGAAGCCGTGGTCGAGCAGGATCTGCGTGAAGGCGCCGCCGGCGGAGTGGCCCATGATGATCGGGGGACGGTCGAGGCCGCGGATGATCTCCTCGATCTTGGAGATGATCGCGGGCACGGTGACGTCGGCGATGATCCGCGGATCGGCGCGCAGGGCTTCGACCTCCACTTCGAAGCCGGGGTAGCCGGGGGCGATGACCCGGTACCCCTTGGCCTCGTAGTGCGTGATCCAGTGCTCCCAGCTGCGCGGCGTCACCCAGAAGCCGTGGACGAGAACGATCGTGTCGGGTGCGGTCATGGTGGTCTCCTTAGAACGAGCGGAGGAAGGCGAGCAGATCGTCGGAGAGTTGCTGTTTGTGGGTGTCGGTGATGCCGTGCGGCGCCCCCGCGTACACGGTGAGGGTCGCGCCCTTGATCCGTGCGGCCGACGCCTTGCCGCCGACCTCGAACGGCACGACCTGGTCGTCGTCGCCGTGGACGACGAGCGTGGGCACGTCGAAGGCGTCCAGGTCGGCGCGGAAGTCGGTGGCCGAGAAGGCCGCGATCGACTCGTACGCGTTGCGGTGCCCGGCCTGCAGGCCCTGGCGCCAGAAGGCGTCCCGCGTGCCCTGGGAGACGCTCGCCCCGGGCCGGTTCAGGCCGAAGAACGGGCCGTCGGCCAGGTCGCGGTAGAGCTGCGAGCGGTCGGCGGCCGATCCGGCGCGGATCCCGTCGAAGACCTCGATCGGCACGCCGCCGGGATTGTCGTCGGTGTGCAGCATGAACGGCGGTACGGCCGAGACCAGCACCGCCTGGGCGACGCGGGCGGTGCCGTGCCGGCCGATGTAGCGGGCCACCTCGCCGCCGCCGGTGGAGAACCCGATCAGCGTGACGTCGCGCAGATCGAGCGCCTCGATCAGCGCGGCCAGGTCGTCGGCGTAGGTGTCCATCTCGTTGCCGTTCCACGTCTGCGTGGAACGGCCGTGTCCGCGCCGGTCGTGCGCGATCGCGCGGTAGCCGTGCTCGGCGAGGAAGAGCTGCTGCGCCTCCCAGCTGTCGGAGTTGAGCGGCCAGCCGTGGCTCAGCACGACCGGTCGCCCCGCACCCCAATCCTTGTAGTAGATCCGCGTGCCATCGGTAGTGGTGACGAACGGCATGGAAGCGCTCCCGTCTGCGAGACTGCCGGGATCCGGCCGCTCGATCGTCGGTCGCGGCTACCGGTCGTCGAATCCCGTGGCGCGCGTAGTCCCGCCCGCGAGTGCCGCGGCCAGCTGCCGTCGGGACGTCACGGCGAGCTTCCGGAAGACCTTGCGCAGGTGGTAGTCGACGGTGGCGGCGCTGATGAACAGCTGGGCGGCGATCTCGGCGTTCGTGGCGCCGCCGGCGGCGAGCCGGGCGATCGTGAGCTCCTGCGGGGTCAAGCCGGTGGCGGTCTCGGACCAGTGGCGCAGGGCGCGCTCGCCGGTGGCGGCGAGCTCCTGCGCGGCCCGCCCGGCGAACCCGGCCGCGCCCATCCGCTCGAACATCCGCAGCGCCGTGCCGAGTTGGTCGCGGGCGTCCCGGCGCCGTCTCTGGCGGCGCAGCCACTCGCCGTACAGCAGGTGGGCGCGGGCCAGGTCGGCGCGGGCCGCGCTGTCGGACAGCAGGGTGATCGCCTGTCGATAGAGCGGCTCGGCGGCGCCGGCCGGGGCCAGCTGGGCCCGGGCCCGCGCCAGCACGCCCAGCGCGTAACCGGTGCCGGCCGCCGTCGCCCGGGAGTCCAGCGTGGCGAGGGCGCCGGCGGCCAGCACCCGGTCACCACTGCGGACGGCGGCCTCCACGAGGTCGGGGAGCACGCGGGAGTGCAACCCCATGGTGTCGGACTCGACCACCTGGCGCGCGACCGTGCAGGCCTGCGCGTAGTCACCGCGCCCGAGGTACAGGATCACCAGGCCGAACCGGACGATGGACTGCACCGACCCGCCGCCGAGCCAGGTCGCCGCCGCCAGCGACTCGTGCAGCCGCTCCTCGGTGTCGTCGCCCTCGGCACGCCAGCCGAGCAGCTCGGGCTGCCGGTGGATCGCCCACAGCTCGTCGGTGGCGCCGATCGCCGCGCGCACCTGGTCGCACTGGGCCAGCAGTTCGTCGGCCGCGTCCAGCTCGCCGAGGTAGGTCTCCACCGTCGCCGCGCAGTACAGCGCGGTGACCAGCGTCCACAGGGCGCCGGTCTCCCGCGCCACCTCGACTGCCCGCCGCCACGCGGCCCGGTGCAGTTCCTCGTCCCAGAGCAGGATGCTCATCGTGCTGCCGGCCAGATGCCGGCGGAGCACGAACTCCGCGGGGGTCCCCGGGTCCAGCAACGTCTTGACGGTGCGCCGGACATGGGGCAGGGCCTGCTCGTAGCCGCCGAAGATGACCACGGTGAACGCGTGCAGGATCAGATCGCGCGCCGTGCCGGCGCCGTCCGGCGGCAGGACCTCGGCGGCGCCCCGGGCGATCTCCGCCGGCGTGGTGTCCTGGATGAGGTGCCCGCCGCGGATGAAGTGCTCGACGGCTTCCAGCACCGCCTCGCGGGCCAGCGCCGGGGCCTGCTCGCGGAAGGCCGACGCGGCGGTGAGGCAGAAGGCCGATCCCCGCGCGTACGCTCCCTCGCCGCCGAGGACCACCACGGCCATCGCGCGCAGGAGCAGCGCCCGGCCCTGGTCGACGCCGCCGGCGAGATCGGGGGCGACGGTGTCCACCAACTGGACGGCCTGCACCGGCGCCCCGGCGGTCAGCGCGGCCTCCGCCGCCGCGAGCAGCCGCTGGGTGCGCATCGGGCCGACCGGCGTGAGCTCGGTGGCCCGCGACAGGAAGGAAGCGCGGGCCGCGTACCCGCCGCGGGCGCCGGCCCGGTCGGCCGAGCGCTCCAGCTCGGCGGCGACCGCGGCGTCCGGACCCACGCAGGCCGCGGCCAGGTGCCAGGCCCGCCGGTCGGCGTCCGAGGGCCGGGTCGTCACCTCGGCGAGCGCGGTGTGCGCGTGCCGGCGCCGTACGCTGGTCGCGCCGCCGTACACCGAGGAGCGCACCAGCGGGTGGCGGAACTGCGCGGTCCCGCGCAGCGCCAGCAGGCGTACGGCCTCGGCCGGCCCGGTAGCGTCCAGCCCGACCCCCAGCCGGGCGGCCGCGTCGCGGATGTAGCGCAGGTCGCCGCTCGGCTCGGCCGCGGCCAGCAGCAGCCACGTCTGCGTCGGCTCGGGCAGCTCGTGCACCTGGCGCAGGTAGTGCTCCTCCAGCCGGCTGCCGACCGGCAGCGGGTCGGGCAACGACGCGCCGCCGGCCAGCTGGTCGACGGAGAGCTCCTGCCCCAGGTCGGTGAGGGCGAGCGGGTTGCCGCCGGTAGCGTCCACGATGCGGGCCCCGACCCGGGCGTCCAGCGGCCCGGATACGGCCGAGCGCAGCAGGTCCAGCGCGTCCGGGTGCTCGAGGCCGGTGATCTCCAGGACCGGCAGCCCGGCCAGGCCGTCGAAGCCACCCCGCGCGGCGAACACCAGGCCGACCCCGTCGGCGTACAGCCGCCGGGCGACGAAGGCCAGCGCGCCGATCGACTCGCCGTCGATCCACTGGGCGTCGTCGACGCAGCAGAGCACCGGACCCTCGGCGGCCACCTCCGCCAGCAGCGTCAGCGCGGCCAGGGCGACGAGGAACCGGTCCGGCGGCGGCCCGTCGGCCAGCCCGCAAGCGATCCGCAGGGCCCGGTCCTGCGCCGGGGGCAGGGCCCGGCGCCGCTTCAGGTGCGGCAGCAGCAGCCGGTGCAGAGCGGCGAACGGGAAGCCGGCCTCCGACTCGACGCCGGAGACCCGGATGACCCGCAGATCCTCGGCCACGCCGGCGGCGTAGTCGAGCAGCGCCGTCTTGCCGATGCCCGCGTCACCCTGTAGCAGGAGCACGCCGCTGAGCCCGGTACGGATACCGGCCACGAGTTCGTCCAGGCGTTCGCGTTCCTTGACCCGCCCCCGAAGCACAGTTGCCCCCCTCGTAACACTTCCCTGCGAACCTTAGGACTCGCGTGAGGTCATCGGCGGGGCTGTCCGTGCACCGTTGTCGGCCCACCGTGCACACGGGAGCAGCGCACATGGGATTTGTTCTGGATACGGCCGACATACCGCGGGGGGAGCGGATCGAGGCGGTCCATGCGGCGATGATGGCGGCGTCTGTTCCGTCCTATGTGATCCATGAGGACCCGGACGGCGAGGTCCGTACCCGGCTGCGGGTCTGGGAGCTCGGGAGCGCCGACATCTTCACCGCCAGCTCCACCGGCCTGCGGCTGCTCCGCACCGCGAAGCAGGCCAGACAGGACGCCGCGCCGATCATCGCGCTCTCCGTCCAGATGCTCGGCGACGGGCGCCACGAGCAGCTCGGCCACCGCCAGATCGTGCGGCCCGGCTCGCTGATGATGGCCGACCTGTCCTCGCCGTATGACTTCCGCTGGTCCGGGAACGGCGCGGCCGGCTGCATCCAGATTCCCATCGACCAGATCGGCCTCCCCGTCGACGTCATCCGCCGCGCGGCGGCCAACCTGCGCACCAGCCCGCTCTACGAACTGGTCACCGACCACGTCGCCCACCTGGTGCGCGACGCCGAGCAGCTCAGCGCGGACCTGGCCGCCCCCGCGCTCGGCCGGGCCAGCATCGAGCTGGCCCGCGCCCTGCTGGCCTCCGCCGCGCACACCGAGCCGCACGCCGGCGCCGTGTTCGCCGAGACCCTGCTGACCCAGGTCCGCGCCTACGTCCGCCAGCACCTGGCCGATCCCGGCCTGCGCCCGGCCACGATCGCGGCGGCGCACAACATCTCCCTGCGCTACCTGTACAAGATCTGCGCCCAGGCCGACTTCAGCCTCGAGCAATGGATCATCGGGGAGCGACTGCACGGAGCGCGGGAAGAACTGCTCCTGCCGCGGAACCGGGCACGCACGATCGCGATGGTCGCCCGCCACTGGGGCTTCACCGACCCGACCCACTTCACCCGCCGCTTCCGCACCGCGTACGGCCTCACCCCGAGCGAACTGCGCCGCATCTCCACGAACGCGCACCAAGCTGAGGCGGGCGGCGAAGCACCGGCACGCGGATCGCACGGCCGGGGTCTCGCCATCACCTGACCGGAGGTCGGCGTGGGCGTGGCCCGCGATGCGGACGGCGGTCCCTGGTGGACCCAGGACTTCGGCTCCCCGCGCTGAAAGGTAGTCCGGCCGGGGGCGAAACCATTGATGATCGTTGTTGTTGGGAGCGCTCCCATGCGACGATGGCGGGAACGCCTTCCGCCCCCGAAGGAGCTCCCTCGTGAAACACCGTCAATGGCTCGCGGGCGCCACAGCCCTCGCGGCCGTGGCCGTCACCACGGCCATCGCCCTCGCCCAGCCGGCGGTCGCCGCCACCGGCGGCACCGGAACCGGCTACCTGCACACCAACGGCAACAAGATCGTGGACAGCGCCGGCGCCACCGTCCGGCTGACCGGAATCAACTGGTTCGGCATGGAGACCGACAACAAGACCTTCCACGGCCTGTGGTCCAGCAACCCGTGGCGGAGCCAGCTCGACACGATGGCCTCGCTCGGCTACAACACCCTGCGGGTTCCGTTCTCCGACGACGCTCTCCAGGCCGGCGCGACCGCCACCAGTATCAACGACAACACCAACCCGGACCTGGTCGGGCTCTCCCCGCTGCAGATTCTCGACAAGGTGATCGCCTACGCCGGCGACAAGGGCATGCGGATCATCCTGGACCGGCACCGCCCCACGTCGGCCGGGCAGACACCGCTCTGGTACACCTCCGCCGTACCGGAAAGCACCTGGATCGCCGACTGGAAGGCCCTCGCCCAGCGCTACGCGGGCAACACCACCGTGATCGGCGCCGACCTGCACAACGAGCCGCACGCCGAGGGCACCAACCCGGCCGCCACCGGCGCCTGCTGGGGTTGCGGCGACACCGCTCGCGACTGGCGGCTGGCCGCCGAGCGGGCCGGCAACGCGATCCTCGCCGTCCAGCCCAACTGGCTGATCTTCGTCGAGGGCGTCAGCTGCCCCAGCGGTGGCCTGTCCAACGTCTGGGACAACGACACCAGCAACGACGAGGACTGCGGCTGGTGGGGCGGCAACCTGTCCAAGGCGGGCCAATATCCGGTACGCCTGGACGTGGCGAACCGCCTGGTCTACTCGCCGCACGAGTACGCCACCTCGGTCTACCACCAGGCCTGGTTCGACGACCCGAGCTACCCGGCGAACATGCCGGCGATCTGGGACAAGTACTGGGGCTACCTGCACAAGCAGAACATCGCCCCGATCATGATGGGTGAGTTCGGCACCACCATGCAGGCCGCCGTCGACAAGATCTGGCTGCAGGAACTGCTCAAGTACACGGGCACCGGCGTCAACGGCATGTCCTTCACCTACTGGTCGTGGAACCCGAACTCCGGCGACACCGGCGGCATCGCCAACGACGACTGGACCACGGTCAACCAGGCCAAGCAGGCGGTCATCCAGCCGTACCTGATCCCGCCGGTCGGTGGCGGCAGCGGCCCGCAGCCGTCGTCGTCGGCGAGCTCGCCGGTCCCGGCCGGTGCCTGTAAGGCCACCTACGTCCAGGACAACAGCTGGCAGGGCGGCTTCCAGGGCCAGCTCAAGGTGCAGAACACCGGCGGCGGCGCGGTCAACCCGTGGCAGGTGACGTGGACCTGGCCGGCCGGCGTGACCCTCGTCAACGGCTGGAACGCGACCGTCACCCAGAGCGGGGCCACGGTCACCGCGGCCGCGCCGAGCCATGCACCGTCGCTCGCGGCGGGCGCCTCGGTCACGGTCGGCTTCACCGCCAACGGTACGGCCGGCGCCCCGGCCACCGTGAGACTCAACGGCGTGGCGTGCTCATAAGGCTCCTGTCCTGAGCCTCGGTCGTGGTCCTGACCGGCGACGCCGATGGGGGCGTCGTCGGTCACGGCCCCCGCGATCACCTGCTCAGGCGCGAAGCCCGGCGAAGTCCCAGCGCGGAGTCGCCAGCCGTGCGGGGACCCGGGCATCGGCGGGGGAGTATGCCATGACCTCGTCGGTCGCCCACCGGATGTAGCCGGTCAGGGCGGCGCGCAGCCTCGGCTCGGCCGGGAGGCCCGCGCCGTCCAGGGCGGCCACGAAGCAGGCCACGAACCGGTCGCCCAGGTCGTCCTCGGCACCCATGTTGGCGTGCAGGCCGAGCATGGCCGAGTGCCCGCCGTGGGTGGCGGAGTAGACCGGCGGCCCGCCGAACACCTCACCCCAGTAGTCCGCGAGGCGCCGCACGTGCTCCGGGTTGCCGGTGTGCGAGAAGGGGTGCTCCAGCACCGGGTCGGCCAGGCACCGGGCGTGGAAGTCGGTCGCCAGCGCCAGCATCGCCGGGGCGCCCCCGGCGGCCTCGTAGACGGACATGCCCCTCACTCTGCCAGAGAAACGCCCCGTGGGCCGGGGCGGTCCGCGACCTCCGCGCGCAGTCGGCCGACCACGTCCCGCTATCGCTCGCGGCGGCGGGTTGTCTATCGGGTAGTTCGATGCATTCTGCGTGCGTTCGGGCGACCCCGAACGGAAGCCCATGTGCGAGTGTGCTCGGGCATGATCTGTAACGCTCCGACCCCGATCACCGTGCGTGACGGTCGGGCATGGCTGGAGCCTCGAGCATCCATGGAGGACAAATGGCCAATATCGACACGTCCCTGAAGGAAGCGATGGGGATCGAGGGCGCCATCGGCGTGGCGCTCGTCGACTACACCAGCGGGCTGACCCTCGGCGTGCTGGGCGGGGGCCCGAACCTGGACATGAACGTGGCCGCCGCCGGCAACACCGACGTGGTCCGCGCCAAGGTGCGCACGCTGGAGATGCTCGGCCTCGCGGACAGCATCGAGGACATCCTGATCACGCTGGACACCCAGTACCACCTGATCCGGCTGCTGCAGGCCCGCGGCAACGACTCGCTCTTCCTCTACCTGGCGCTGAGCAAGAGCCGCGCGAACCTCGGCCTGGCCCGGCACCAGCTCCGCCGGATCGAAGCGGATCTCGAGGTTTGACAGCCTCCGCGCGCCACCTCTGATCCACGCCGACCGACCGGAGTTCGAAGTGCAGAGCACCATTGACCCGTACATGGCCGTTCGCGCGGAGCTGGCCGCGCTCCGGCACCAGGTGCCCGGTGTCCAGGGGTGCGTCATCGCGGGCGTCGACGGGCTGTTGATCCTGCACGACACCTTGCCGGGCGCGGAGCCGCACGACATCGCCGCCCTGGCCGCCGGCGCGCACGGCATCAGCCGCACCTGCGGAGCGGCCCTGCGCCAGGGCGGCTTCCACGAGTGCACGATCCGCAACCAGCACGGCTACCTGGCCATCTACGCGGTCGGCGACCTGGCCCTGATGGCGGTCCTGGGCGACGAGGGCCTGAACATCGCCCGCCTGCACCTCGAGGCCCGCCAGGCCACCGCCCGGTTGGCCGAGCTGATGCAGATCCAGATCGCCCGGGAGGCACACCCCTTCGACCAGCGGTAGGGGGTCCGCCGGTGCCCGCCCGCCGCTTCTGGCCCCTCGGCGGCGGACGGACACCGGCGGCGTCACCTGACGTGGCGCACGGCCGTGAGGCCGGCGACCGGCGTACGCCCCCGTAGCGCCCCGGTCGCCGCGTCGAGCCAGATCACCTCCTCGGCGCCGCCCGCGTACACCCGGGACGCGTCGCCGCTCAGGCCGAGCCCGCGGACCGCCGCCGGCACCGCCCAGCGGGCCTCGACCGTCGCGTCCGGGCGCAGCACGGTGACCGTCCGCCCGGCGCCGAGCAGCAGCCGCGGTGCGCCGGGGGCGAAGGCCAGGCTCGCGACGCCCGGGCCCGCCGGCACGGTGACCACGCGGTCGATCGTCAGCGCGGCGGTGCCGGCGTAGGCCACCGCGCCCGAGGTCGCGTCGGCGATCGCGAGGGTCTGCCCGTCCGCGCTGACCGCGAGCGCGTGTCCCTCGCCGGGGCCCGCGCCGAACGGGTCCGGCAGGTCGAGGCAGTAGGCCCAGCCCTCCGCCAGGTGCAGCACGTGCACGAACGCGTGGGCACCGCTCGCGCGCCCGGCGAGCAGATCACGGGTGTGCCGGTGGCCGGGCTGGTGGGTGTACAGCGTGTAGAGCACCTGCCGGTCCGGGGAGAGCGCCGCCTGCCGCCCGTCGCCGCGCATCTCCTCCTCGGCGCCCGCCGGGACCGGCACCTTGGCCCGGGTCAGCAGCGGCTGCAGCCTCCCGGTCGAGAGCTCGAGCCGCCGGACCCGGTAGTGCTCCGGCGCCCCGGCCGGCAGCCACTCCAGCACGAACAGGCCGGTGGTGTCCCGGGAGAACGCGTCCGGTTCGATGACGCCGCTCAGCTCGTACTCCCGATGCCCCGAGCCGGAGACCACCAGCAGCCGCGTCCGGTCCCGGGCGGCCGGCCGGATCGCGGCCTCTTCCCGGGTCAGGGCGCAGCAGCCGCCGTCGGCGGCCAGCACGCGCGGAAGCCAGCCGGCAGCCAGCGGAAGCGGCTCGCCTAGCGCATCGGCCGCGGGGTCGAGCCGCAGCAGGGCCGGGCGGCCGGCGCCGTCCCGGGTCAGCACCCCGGCGAGCCGGCCGTCGGCGCTGGTCACGGCCTCCCGGCCGAGGCCGCGCGGGTGCGGCCCGCCGAGTACGACCAGCCCCTGCCGGGTCTCGGCCACCACCACATCCGGTACGGGCACAGCGCGGCCCTGGGCTCTGGGTGACTCGTCGCGGCAGCCGGCGAGCAGGGTGGCGCCGCCAGCGATGATGAGAAGGTCCCGCCGGGTTGTCATGTCCTGTCGACACCGCGAAACCGCGGCCGGTTCCCGGGAACCTTTCCGCGGTGCGCGGTGTCGAGGAGGTGATGGTGACCGAACTGGACGATGCGGCGGCCGTGGCGCGGGCCCGCACCGGCGACGTGGACGCGTACGAGATCCTCGTCGTCCGCTACACCACGCCCGCGCACCGCGCCGCCGTCCTGCTCGGTGCGGGCGCCGACGCCGACGACGTGGTGCAGGAGGCGTTCGTGAAGGCGTACCGGCAGCTGGCCCACTACCAGGGGCGGTCGGGGTTCCGGCCGTGGCTGCTGGCGATCGTCGCCAACGAGACCCGCAACCTGCACCGGTCCCGCCGCCGCCGCGACGGCCTGGTCCTGCGCGCCGCCGCCCGCGCCGAGCCCGAGGCGTCCGTCCCGGACCCGGCCGAGTCGGCCGTCGAGGTCGAGCGCCGGCGGTACCTGGTCGAGCAGATCCGGCTGCTCGACCCCCGGGACCGGGAGGTGCTGGTCTGCCGCTTCCTGCTGGACCTGTCGGAGTCGGAGACGGCGGAGACGCTGGGCCTGCCCAAGGGCACGGTGAAGTCGCGGACGTCGCGGGCGCTGACCAAACTGCGCGGCCGCCTGGCGGGACAGGAGGTGCCCGGTGCCTGACGACCTCG
This sequence comes from Actinoplanes sp. ATCC 53533, assembly GCF_003947245.1. Taxonomy (NCBI): domain Bacteria; kingdom Bacillati; phylum Actinomycetota; class Actinomycetes; order Micromonosporales; family Micromonosporaceae; genus Actinoplanes; species Actinoplanes sp. ATCC 53533. The sequence goes on from NZ_QHHV01000035.1 coordinate 26,755, forward strand.
ACGACCTCGCCGTGCGCCTCCGCGCGCTCGGCGCCCACCTCGACGTCGGGGCGCCGGCCGACCCGTGGCCCGCGGTCCGCGCCCGCCTCAACGTCAGCCTCACCGAGGCTGAGCCTGAGCCCGCGCCGCAGCGACCGCGGACCCGCTGGTGGAGCCCGCGTGGCGCCGGCACGCCGCCCGGCGCCACCCGCGCCGGCCGGCGGATGCCGGCCGGCCGGCGGTGGATCCTGGCCGGGATCGCCGCGCTGATCGCCGTGGTCGCCGGCGTCGCACCGGCCCGCGCCGCGGTGGTCGACGCGGTGGGCGGCCTGCTCCGGATCGCCGGGATCGAGGTACGGCGGGAGCCGCCCCCGGGCGGCCTGCCGTCGCGCCCGAGCCCGCTGCCCTCGCTGAGCTCCGTCGCCCTGGAGGACGCCCGGCGGGTGGCGCTGTTCCCGCTGCGGGTGCCGGCGACGCTCGGCGTGCCCGAGCAGGTGCAGCTCGGCGACCCCGATCCGGCGGGCGCGCCGCGGGTGGTCACCCTGGTCTACCGGGGCGGCACGGTCCGGCTCGACGAGTTCGACGGCGCGATCAGCCCGTACTTCTCCAAGACCGCCCCCGAGGCCGAGTGGACCCGGGTGGGCGCGGGGGAGGCGATCTGGTTGCCCCGGCCGCACCCGGTCAGCTACGTCGGCCGCGACGGGGTGGAGCGCAGCGAGACCGCCCGGCTGGCCGGTCCCACGCTGGTCTGGACCGACGGCGGGGTCACCTACCGCCTCGAAGGGCTGCCGGATCTCGACCAGGCGCGGACCATCGCCCTGTCGCTGCGGTGACACCGCGGCGCGGCGGGAGGTCTGACGCCTGCGGTGACGTGGTGACGGCCTGCGACACGCGAAGCGCGGGGCACCCAGACGGCCCCGCGCTGCACGCTTCTGGATCAGTTGCCGCGGGAGACGCATGGTGCACCAACTGGTGCCGTCCGAAGAGTTGCTGGAGCGGGCTGTCGCCATCGCCGAACACCTCAAGGGCCGCCCGGCGCAGTGGTGAGCTAGCGTCCTGCGGGCTGGAAGACGATGCAGACGGGTGATCCGGTGTGGGCGACGACGCCGTGTGGTTCGAGGCGGCCACCACGGTCGTGGAGTGAGAATCCGGCGATGGTGTCGGTGACCTCGTTGGCGGCGAAGAGCCGCTGTTTGGTGGCGTTGAGACCGATGAAGCGTGGCCGAATGCCCTCGGTGGGCACCCATCGAACCGGGGTGAGGGTTCCGGAGCGTGAATCGATGCGGAATACGCCGATGGTGTCGGGGCCGGGGCCGCCGGGGGTGCTGTCTCCGGCGCCACTGCGGTTGGAGACGTAGATGTACTGGCCGGATGGCGCGACGACGATCTCGGCGCCGCGGCTGTCACCGGTGGCCGACGGTGGGTTGCACGGCAGCACCTCAAGCGCCTGTAGCTCGCCGGCAGCGCGGTCCCATCGGTAGGTGGTCACCGTGGAGCGCAGTTCGTTGACGACGTAGGCGAACGGCCGCTCGGGGTGGAACGCGAGGTGGCGTGGGCCTTCGAGTTCTCGGGTCGGTGTCCATCCCGGGTCGTGGAGGGCGAGGGCGCCGCTGCCGGGGTCGAGCTTCGCGGTGAAGATGCGGTCCAGCCCGCGATCGGGGATGAGCAGCCAGTGCCCGGAGGGATCGAATACGACGTGGTGCGGGTTGGGCCCGAGTTGCTGAGTCTTGTGTGGTCCGGGGCTTCCGGGTAGTTCGAGGGCGGAGGTGGTCTGGCCGAGGGCTCCGGTGGCGGTGATGGGCAGGGTGGTCACCGATCCTGGTGGTGCGAGGTGGGCGACGGCGAGCCATCGGCCGGTCGGATCGATGGCGAGGTGAACGGGGTTGCGCCGGCCCGTGTCGACTGTGTTCAGCACGGTGAGTAGGCCGGTGCGGGTGTTGCGGGCGAACGAGCTGACCTGGGTGGCGTCGCCGTGGACGGCGTACAGGAATCGGCCGTCCGCGCTGAGCGTGAGGAACGACGGATTGATCGGCAGCTCGCCGGGCATTCCCGGGGTGCCGGGATCGCCGTCGTCGGCGGGAAGCGTTTGGATCTGTTCCCAGGGGCGTGGGCCGTTGACTCGCCAGACAGTGATGCCGGTGCCGCGGGCGTTGCGGGCTTTGGTGGTACGCGAGCCGACGTAGGCGAATTCGGATCGGGCACCGGCTTGTGCTGAGGTGGCGTGCAGTGCCGTCGCGGCTGCGCCGGCGACGGAGGCGAGTAGCAGTGAGCGGCGGTTGACGATCGGGAGCATGTGGTGCCTCGCAATCGGATGCGTTGGTCAGGCTCGGATGGCGAGGCTGCGCAGCACGTACGGCATGATGCCGCCGTGACGGTGGTATTCGGCCTCGCGGGCGGTGTCGAGTCGTGCGGTCGCGGTGAAGACGATGGAGTCGGCGGTGATGGTGACGTTCGCCGGGACGGGTCCGTCGCCGGCGAGTCCGGTGATGGTGTAGGCCTCCTCGCCGGTGAGGCCCAGGGACGCGGCGGTGTCGCCGGGGAGGAACTGCAGCGGCAGGACGCCCATGCCGATGAGGTTTGAGCGGTGGATGCGTTCGAACGACTCGGCGATGACAGCTCGCACGCCGAGCAGGGCGGGGCCTTTCGCGGCCCAGTCCCGGGAGGATCCGCTGCCATAGTCCTTGCCGGCGAGGACGATGAGCGGGGTGCTGCTGTGCCGGTAGGCGATAGCGGCGTCGTAGACCGACACGACGGTCTCGTCACCCGCGACGCGGGTGTAGCCGCCCTCCATCTTCGGAGTGAGCTGGTTGCGCAGGCGCACGTTGGCGAATGTGCCGCGCATCATGACCTCGTGGTTGCCGCGGCGCGAGGCGTAGGTATTGATCTCGAATCGGGTGACTCCGAGATCCTCGAGGTAGCGGCCTGCCGGTGTGTGCGCGGGGATGGCTCCGGCGGGTGAGATGTGGTCGGTGGTGACGGAGTCGCCGAGTTTGACCAGGATCCGGGCACCCACGATGTCGGTCATGGCGGGTGGATCGGCCGCCATGCCGTCGAAGTACGGCGGTCGTCGAAGGTAGCTGGACGTGTCGTCCCAGGCGAACGTCGGCCCGGTGGGAGTGTCGAGCCCGCGCCAGCGTTCGTCGCCGGTGAAGACGTCGGCGTAGGCGTTGCTGAACATCCCGGGTTCGATGGTGGCGTCGATGACCCTCTGCACTTCGTGGGGTGCCGGCCAGATGTCGCGCAGATACACCGGCTGGCCTGCGAGGTCCTCGCCGAGTGGCTCGGTGGTGAGGTCGATGTTCATCGTGCCGGCGATGGCGTAGGCGACGACGAGCGGTGGGGACGCGAGATAGTTCATCCGGACGTCGGGGTTGATCCGGCCGTCGAAGTTGCGGTTGCCGGAGAGCACCGATACGACGCTGAGGTCGTGGTCCTTGACGGCGGCGGTGACCTCGTCGATGAGCGGGCCGGAGGCGCCGATGCAGGTCATGCAGCCGTAGCCGGCGAGTTGGAAGCCCAGTTCGTCGAGGTAGGGCGTGATCCCGGCCTTGTCGTAGTAGTCGGTCACCACGCGCGATCCGGGCGAGAGACTCGTCTTGACCCAGGGCTTGCGGCGAAGTCCGCGCTGAACGGCGTTGCGGGCCAGCAGGCCCGCGGCGACCATGACGGCCGGGTTCGAGGTGTTGGTGCAGGATGTGATGGCGGCGATGGCGACGTGTCCGTGCTCCAGCAGGACCGCCTGTCCGTCGAGGTCGACGGGCACCGAGGTCGGGCGTGTGCGTGCGATGGCGTCGCTGAACGCTTGCTTGGCGTCAGCGAGAGCGACCCTGTCCTGGGGTCGTCGCGGGCCGGCCAGAGAAGGCACAACGGTCGTCAGATCCAGTTCGACCAGTTCGGAGTAGCGGATGTGGCGTTGCGGGTCGTGCCAGAGGCCTTGTTCCTTGGCATAGGCCTCGACCAGGGCGTTATGTGAGCCTGAACGTCCGGTCAAGCGCAGGTAGCGCAGCGTTTCGTCGTCGATGGGGAAGTAGGCGCAGGTCGAGCCGAATTCCGGGCTCATGTTGGCGATCGTGGCACGGTCGGGGAGGGTGATCTGGGCGATGCCGGGGCCGGAGAACTCGACGAACTTGCCGACCACCCCGTGGCGACGCATGAGTTCGGTGATGGTGAGGACGAGATCCGTGGCGGTCGTGCCTTCGGGCAGTCGTCCGTGCAGGCGTACCCCGACGATGCGTGGCAGCAGCATGGACAGCGACTGGCCGAGCATGACGGCTTCGGCTTCGATGCCGCCGATGCCCCAGCCGAGGACGCCGAGTCCGTTGACCATCGTGGTGTGCGAATCGGTGCCGAGGCAGACGTCGGGATATGCCTGGCCGTTGTCGGCCGTGACGACCCGGGCCAGGTATTCCACGTTGACCTGGTGCATAATACCGGCACCCGGGGGGACAACCGCGAAGTTGCGCAGACTCCGCTGGCCCCAGCGCAGGAAGCGGTACCGCTCGGCATTGCGTCCGTACTCGATCTCGACGTTGCGTTCGCGGGCGTCCGCGCGGCCGAACACGTCGGCGATAACGGAGTGGTCGACGACGAGTTCGGCGGGGATCAGCGGGTTCACCCGAGCCGGGTCGCCGCCCATGGCGACGATCGCGTCGCGCATCGCCGCGAGGTCGACCAGCGTCGGCACGCCGTTGGTGTCGTGCAGGAACGCCCTTGACGGATGGAGGTCCACGGCGGTGCCGAACGAGGCGTTGTTCCCCCAGTCGAGCAGTGCCGGCACCTGGTCGTCGTGGCCGTGCCGCAGCAGGTTCTCCAGGACGACTCGCAGGCTGTAGGGCAGATCCGCGGGGGCGAGGTCGGCGATACCGTGGATGGCGTAGGACGTGTCGCCGACCGGTAGGGCCGCGGCTGTGTCGTAGGAGTTCATGGCTGCTCCACGATGTCCTGGGGAAAGGCCGGCGTCGCGTAGGTGTTCGTCTTGCTCCGCACGCACCGCTCGGCGACCTTGAGCCATTCGGCATAGTGCGGGGCTACGGCGATCGCGGCCGTGAACTCGTGCACCCGTTCGGGTACGACGTCGAGGGCGACGACGACGGTGAACATCAGCGGTCCCTGACAGGTTCGGCGATGCTGAACGGCACGCCGCAGGAGGCAGCGAGACCCCGCAGGTCGCCCATGGTCTTCCGGGGCAGGAACGCGCCGTCGCGCCGGCCGCGTTCCTCGGCGCGGTTCTCGATCTCGCCGGGGTAGTAGATCTCGGTGGCGTCGCGGGCGAGCGGCACCTGTTTGGTGACGTCGATGAGGTCTTCGATGCGCCGATCGAAGTGGGCCCGGTCCGCGAAGGCGTCGATGCGCATCGCCAGGACCAGGTGGCCGCAGCCGCTGCGTCGGTCCGCTACGTACGGTCCGACGACGCCGGTGGCGTAGGAGCTGCCGGTCAGGACGCCGGACAGTACGTCCATCATGAACGCGATGGCGTAGCCCTTGTGGCCGGCCATCGGGGCGAGGATGCCGTCGATGGCGATCCTGGGATCGGTGGTGGGCAGCCCGTTGGCGTCGATGGCCCAGCCCGCGGGGATCGGCTCGTCGCGCTGCAGAGCCGCGTAGATCTTGCCGCGGGCGACGCCGGTGTTAGCGATGTCGAGAACAACGGGTCCCCGGCTGCCGCCGGGTGCGGCGATGGACCACGGGTTGGCGCCGACGGCCTTCTCGCGGCCGCCGGTGGGCGCCATCGCCGGGCTGCCGTTGGTGGTCAGAATGCCGATGCAGCCGGCCGCCGCCATGATGCGTGTCCAGTACGCGGCGGTGCCGAAGTGGTTGCTGTTGCGTACGGCCACCGCGCCGATGCCGTGCCGTCCGGCGCGGGCCACGGCGTCGCGGCAGGCGTGGTTCGTGATCACCTGGCCGACGCCGTCGTGCCCGTCGATGACCGCTACCGCACCGCCGTCGATGACAGTCTCCAGCCCGGTGACAGGTTTCATGACGCCGGATCGGATCCGGTTGACGTACCAGGGCAGGCGGAGCATGCCGTGCGAGGCGTGCCCCCAGAGGTCCGCCGTGACCAGGCTGTCGCTGACCAGACGCGCGTCGGTGCCGGGCACCCCGACGGACTGAAGGACGCGGGTTCCGAAGATGCCGAGCCGGTCCGCGTCGACTCGTGTTCCGGCCATGGTCAGACACCTCGACGATCGGGGGAGAGGTCGTTCACCTGGCGTGGGGTCAGGGGCCGGGTCTTGTGGCCATCGAGGAGCAGGAAGAGCCGTGCGGTCTCTTCGAGTTCCTCGACGGCGTCGGCAGCCGCCGCCAGGTCGGTGCCGGCGACGACCGGGCCGTGGTTGGCCAGCAGGAAGGCATGATGGTCGCGGGCGGTCTCCTCGGCGACGGCTCTCAGGCTCGGATCGCCCGGCGCATGATAGGGCAGCAGCGGTAGCCGGCCCACCCGCATGACGTAGTAGGCGGTCAGCGGCGGCAGGGCGTCGGCTGGGTCCAGGTCAGCCAGGCAGGATACTGCCACGGAGTAGGTGCTGTGCAGGTGGACGACGGCGCCGGCTGAGGGGCGTGACCGGTAGACGGCCGCATGCAGGAAGCCCTCCTTCGACGGCTTCGGTCCGCCGAGGTGGTCGCCCGCGACGTTGATGATCGACAGCCCGTCCGGATCCAGCGCACCCAGGCTCGCGCCGGTGGGGGTGAGCAGAATCTGTTCGCCGTCGCGGACGCTGATGTTTCCGGTGCGTCCGAACGTGAGCCGGCGAGCGAACATCGAGGCGCCGAGCATGACGATCTGGTGCCGAGGATCGTGGGTCATACGGCCGCCTTCATCGCGCGCACGAGCAGGTCAGGTTCTCCGAAGTTGCCGGACTTCAACAGCAGGCCGAGAGCCGGCAGTCCGGTCGTGACACACCACGGCACTCCGCGGTCCTCCTCCGCGGCGATCACCACCGCGTTGACGCCCAGGGCCGAGACGACGGCGCCGGAGGTTTCCCCACCGGCCACGACGAGGCGGCGGAAGCCGAGATCGACTGCCGAACGGGCCAGCGAGCCGAGGGTCCGTTCCAGGATGTCGGCCGTGTCCGGTCCCATCGCGGCGAGTGCTTCTCGGCGCTGTTCGACTGTCGCTGATGAGTAGATCAGGACCGGTGCGGCATCGGCGTGATCGTGCAGCCAGGCGGTGGCCTGGCGCAGCATGGTCGCCGGATCCGGTGTCGCCGCCGGGTCGAGGCGATAGTGAGGGAAAGCAGATCTCGCCTGTTCCACCTGGGCGAGGGTCGCCGCGGAGCAGCTGCCCGCCAGCACGATGCCGGGGCCGGCCGCCGACACCTGCCGGGCGAACTCCCGGTTGCCTGACCGGGTCTTCGCCATGATGGTCCCGGCGGCCCTGGCCAGCCCGGCGCCGCCGGTCAGCACGCTGAGCGAGTCTGCGGCTGCTGCGACGGTGTCGAGGTCGCTGTCCTGCGTCGCGTCGACCACCACATGGCGCACCTGTGCGGCGCGCAGCCCGGCAAGGTGCGCCGCGACGGCGTCACGGCCGGCCCGCACGACCGCCAGCGGCAGCAGCCCTACCCGATGGGGAGTCTGGCGAGTCAGCACGCGGACCAGGTTCGCATCGGTCATCGGCGTGAGTGGATGGTGACGCATCGAGGATTCGGACAGCAGCGTGTCACCGACGAAAAGATGACCCCGATACACCGTACGGCCGTGCTCCGGCGACGCCGGGCAGATCAATGTCATCGGAGTCTTGGTGACGTCCAGTAGTGCGTCGGTGACCGGACCGATGTTCCCGGCGTCAGTCGAGTCGAACGTGGAGCAGTATTTGAGGTACAGCCGTGGGACTGCTCGCTCGCTGAGCCAATGCCGCACGCGCAGGGTCTGGGCGACGGCGGCCGCTGCCGCTGTCGTCCGGGTCTTGAGCGCGACCACTACCGCGTCGCAGGGTGGTAGCGCGAGGGACGGCTCGGGCGGACCGAAGAGCAGGACCGTGCTGAGTCCGGCTCTGCGAAGCGCGGCGGCGACGTCAGTGCCGCCGGTGTAGTCGTCGGCGATGCAGCCGAGCGCGGGGCTTGTCGCGCTGCTCATCGCGGTTCCAGCGCGAAGTGGCGGCGCAGTGTCTGCGCGGCCAGCTGCGGTGCGCTCAGCACAGGAACGTTCACCGCCGCTTGGGCGGCGGGTTGTGCCGGCGATATCGAGAACTGCCCGAGCACGATGAGTTCCGCCTCTTCCGGAACCGAACGGGCGGCGTCGCGTACAGCCTGGTCGAGTGCTCGCGGGTCGCCCGAGGTGGTGGCTTCTCGTGCTCCGTCGATGACCGAACCGGCGACCAACGTGTCGGAATGACCGTCGGCCAGGTGTTCGCGGAGGCGTTCGACGGTGTCGTCGACGCCTGTCCGGACTGGCCCCAGGACCGTCACCCGGCGTGGGCTCAGCCGGCCGACCTCGTCGAACAGGGCCTGATCGGAGGCGAGGACCGGCACGGGCATGGCCGAGGACAGCTCCCGGGCCACCGGTCCGTACATAGAGCACGTGAGCAGGACCGCGTCGGCTCCGCCGTCGACGGCGTGCTGGATGAGAGTCCGCATGCGCCGGTGTAGCGCCGACGTGACGCCGCCGGCTTGCTCGGCCTGGCTGATCAGAAGGTCGTCCAGCAGATTCCACAACCGGGCCTGCGGGAAGGCCACCGCGAACGCGGCATGTGCCGGTGACATGGAGGCAGGAGTGGCGTGGATGAGAGCGACGGTGGGATGGCTGCTGCTCACGGTGGTCCTTTCGCGCGGCGCCGGTTTCAGATGCGTGGGGTCAGCCGGCTCGGATCGCCTCGACCACCGCCGCGGTGAAGTCGGTGGTCGACGCGGAGCCACCCAGGTCGCGGGTGCTGACGCCGTTGCGGACTGCGGTTTCGACGCCACGCTCGATCCTGCCGGCGGCGTCGCGGGCGCGGTCGTCGCTGTGTTTGGCGGCGAGCCAGTCCATCAGCATGGCGGTGGACATGATCATGGCGATCGGGTTGGCGATGTCGCGTCCGGCGATGTCGGGTGCCGAGCCGTGCGCGGCTTGCGCCATGGCGTGGGTGTCGGATGAGTTGAGCGACGGTGCGATGCCGAGCGAGCCGGCGATCTCGCCGGCGAGATCGGACAGGATGTCGCCGAACATGTTCTCGGTGACGATGACGTCGAAGGCGTCGGCGCGGCGGACCAGGTGCACGGTCATCGCGTCGATGTGGAAGTCGTCGATGGCCACGTCCGGGTAGTCCGTGCCGATCTCGCGGCAGACGTCCCGGAACAGTCCGGTGGTCATCTTGAGCACGTTGGCTTTGTGCACGATCGTGACGCGCTTGTCGCGGCGGCGGGCGAGTTCGAACGCCGACCGGGCGATGCGTTCGACCGCAGGGCGGGTGATGATGCCCAGGGCGATGGCCACGTCGGGGGAGGGCATGAATTCGCCGGTGCCGGCGTAGGTGCTGCGGTCGGCGTAGAAGCCCTGGGTGTTCTCGCGCACGATGACCAGGTCGGTGCCCGGGACGACGGCCTTGCTGCCCTCGAACGCCTTGGCGGGGCGAATGTTGGCGTACAGGTCGAAGTGCTTGCGGATCGTTCCGCTGGGGTTGAGCTGCGACCGGTGGGGCTCCGGGTAGGCGGCGCTGTCGTGTGGTCCGAGCAGCCAGCCGTCGAGGCCGGCCAGCGCGGTGAGGGTCGACTCCGGTACGGCGGTGTCGTATTCGGTGATGGCGGCGGCGCCGAGCGGAAGTTCGACCCAGTCGACGGGCTCCAGGCCGGAGGCCTCAGCCGCGGCGTCGGCGATGGCCGTGGAGGAGGGGACGATCTCCGGGCCGATGCCGTCGCCGAACAGAACGCCAAGGGAGTAGCTGGTCATGAGATGCAGTCTCGCTTTCAGGAGGGGATGGTGAGCAGTTCGGCGACTTCGGCGGACGGCACCACGGCTGCGGGGTAGAGCAGGGCCTCGTCGGGGGCGAAGGTGAGGCAGACCGTGCCGGTGAGGCCGGGCCGCGACGTCTGCACCTGCACGATGCGGTTGCCCAGCTTGAGGTCGTACTCGTATCGGGAGCCGACGTATGAGGTGGTGAGGACGTCGGTCTTGAGGCTGTTGACGCCCGGGCGGGTGTCGCCTGCCGGCAGCGCCTCGAGGCGCTCGGGCCGAATGGCGATGGTGACCTCTTGACCCGGCTCGACCCGGTGGCCACTGATGATCTCGACGATGTCGCCGCTCGCGTCCAGCCGTACGTGGCTGCGTCCGTCGGCAGTGTCCTCGACGCGGCCGAGCAGGAAGTTGCACCGGCCGACGAAGGCGGCGACCTCCGGAGTGGCCGGTGTCTCGTAGATCTCGCGGGGCGTGCCGATCTGCAGCATGTTGCCTTCGGACATCACCGCGATGCGGTCGCTGAGGGCGAGTGCCTCGTCCTGGTCGTGGGTGACGTAGACGGTGGTGATGCCGAGGTCCTCCTGCAGGCGCTTGAGCCAGGCCCTCGCCTGTTCACGCAGTTTGGCGTCGAGGTTGGACAGCGGTTCGTCGAGCAGCAGCACCGACGGCGAGTACACCAGGGCGCGGGCCAGGGCCACGCGTTGCTGCTGGCCGCCGGACAGCTGGTGCGGGTAGCGGTCCTTGAGGTGCGCGAGGCCGACCTTGTCGAGGGCATCGGCGATGCGTTCCCGCTTGTCCTTCTTGCTGGTCTTGCGGATCGTCAGCGGCATGGCCAGGTTCGCCGCCACCGTCATGTGCGGCCACAGCGCGTAGGACTGGAACACCATGCCGAGGTTGCGTTCCTCGGGGGTGAGGAACTTCTTGTTCCCGGTGTCGACGAAGGTGGTGTCGCCGACGCTGATCGTTCCGCCGGTCGGCCGTTCGAGGCCGGCGATGCAGTTGAGGGTGGTGGACTTGCCGCAGCCGCTGGGCCCGAGCAGGGTGAAGAACTCACCGTCGTGGATCGTGAAGTTGATCTCGTGCAGGACGGTGACGGCCCCGAACGTCTTGAACAGGTTCGCGACGGTGACGTCAGGCATCGCGGTATCCCCTCATGAGTAGCCCGGCAAGGCCGACGAAGGCCGCGGTGATGGCGATCTGGATGCTGGCCAGGGCAGCGACGGAGCCGGTGTTGCCCTGGACCCAGAGCTCGAGCATCGTGGTGCCGAGGATGTTGGAGTCGGCCGAGCCGAGGAAGATGGCCGGCGAGTATTCCTTGAGCATGGTGACGAAGGTCAGGATCATGGCTCCGGCGAAGGCGGGCACGAGCAGCCGGCCGAGGACGCGGGTGAAGGTGCGCAGCCAGTCCGCACCGGAGACCCGGGCGGCGTTGTCGAGTTCCAGCCCGAGTTGCATCACCGATGGTGCGATGGAGCCGAAGCCGCTGGGCAGGGCCCGCAGTCCGAAACCGATGATGAGGGCGAACAGGGTGCCCTGGATGAGGCCGCCCGCGCCGAACGGGGCGTAGGCGAAGGCCCAGAACAGCCCGATGCCGATGATGATGCCCGGCATGGCCTGCGGTGCGAGCGAGAGGTATTCCACGGCGCGGCGGAAGCGGAAGCTGGAGCGGCGGGCGACGAGCACGGCCAGCACGGACAGCGCACTGACGAGCACGGCGCCGACAGCGGCGACGATGAGACTGTTCCAGATCGAGCGCGTGTACGCCTCGAAGCTGAAGATGCGCTCGTAGTTCGCGCCGGTGAGCGTTTTGAACGGCGACTGCAACGGCGTGAAGATGAGCGTGAACGATCGGAAGACCAACCCGCCGATCGGCAGCAGCGCACCGAAGATGACGTAGCAGCCGATCGCGACGATGCTGACCCACTTGAACCAGCCCAGGTCGAGCCGGCGCGGCCTGGTGGCCTTGCCCCGGACGGAGACGAAGCGCTGGGCGTCCTTGAGCAGTTTCGCCTGCACGGCGACGAGCCCCATGGTGACGAGCAAGATAAGCGCTGACGCGGCCCCGAGCACGCCGTAGTCGGGATTGATCGACTGCAGGCCGTTGCTGTACAGGAACGTGGAGAAGACCGAGATGCCGACGGGCTGGCCGTAGAGCAGCGGAACGCTGAGGGTCTCGACGGACATGCTGAACACGAGGATGGAGCTGTAGACCATCGGCGGGCGCAGCATCGGGATGATCACCGAGAACAGGATCCGCAGGGGCCGGGCGCCGCACACCTGCGCGGCGCTCTCGAGGGACGCGTCGGACTGCCGGAGGGCGTTGGCGCAGAAGACGTAGGCGATCGGTGCCAGGGCCACCGCTTCGGTCACGGCCATGCCGGGGATCGAGTACAGGTTCCACGGCACCGTGCCGATCCAACCGCGTACCTCGGTGCTGACGAAGCCGGCCGGGCCGTAGAGGGTGATCCAGCCGAACCCGAGGATCAGCGACGAGATGAAGAAGGGCCACTGCATCGCGGCGGCGAAGAGTCGGGCGCCGGGCAACTGCGTGCGGACGACCACCACTGCCATCGGTACGGCGATCAGCAGCGTGAGCAGGGTGGTGCCGACCGCGAACAGCGCTGTGTTTCCAATGACCTCGCCGAAGCCCGAGTCGGTGAACAGCCGTACGTAGTTGCCGGCGGTGAGGATGCCGCCCGCTTCGTACAGGGGACGGTCGAGGAACGACTGGTAGAGGGTGGGGACGACGGGTGCGAGGACCAGCAGGGCGAGGAGGGCCAGCACTCCGTACTGCACCCAGGTTTCCCGTCCGGCGCCGAGCAGGCGCCGGTAGCGCGGCGGTTCCAGAACGGATTGTCCGGCCGCACTTGGCGCTTTCGCCGGTGTGGTTGCCGTTGACATCGTGTGCGCTCCGCTTGTCGAGGACTGCCGGTGCCTACTGGGCCAGCAGGCCATTCCATCGGCTGACGAACTGCTGCACGTCGGCGTCGGGCACGAGCTGATACTTCGCCTGGATCACCTCGTCCTGGCCGACCTGGTCGACGACCTCCTGATAGGTGTGCAGGCCTTCGGCTTTCTGAACGTCCTCGCGGTATGCCGTCAGCCCGCCCTCTGCCACGGCCCGCTGTCCCTCCGCGGACAGCACGAAGTCGGTGAACAACTTCGCCGTGTTCAGGTGCGGTGCCTTGGGGGCGATACCGATTCCGCGCGGCAGGACGACGGTGCCGTCGTCGAGGAAGGTGACCTTGAACAGCCCGCCGCTGTTCTTGACCACGGGATACGCCGGTGCCGCGGAGATGAAGAAGCCCACCAGGTACTCACCCGAGAGGATCTTCTCGGTCTGTGTTCCCGAGGAGGTCTCCGGCCGGGCGAGCGGTAGCAGCTTCTCCAGATTGCTCCAGGCGGCGGGGTCGGCGGCGGCGAAGGCGTTCGACACGGTGAAGCCGAACGCGCCCTTGACGTCGCGCGTGGTGATCTTGTTGTCGAATTTCTTCCGGTCCTTGGCGACGATCGTGGCGAGGCTGGCCAGGCCCGTCGGCGCCTCGGGCACCAACTGGGCGTTGTAGGCGATGGTCATCGGATCCATCGACATCGCGAACACGTTGGGCATGAGGGTTGCGAACTTCGGCAGCTTCGCCAGCTCAGGCGAGGCGTAGGTGGTCAGGCGGTTCTTGCCTTCCTCGTTGTATTCCGCCCAGGCCTGTGCGGCGTTGGAGACCAGCACGTCGGCGGGGGAGTTGCCCGTTGCCTGTTCGCTGAGCGCCCGCTGGAACACCTCGTCGCTGTCCAGGTTGTTCGCGGAGATCTTGGTGACCCATGGGTACTTCTTCTGGAAGTCGCGGAAGATCGGCGCCCAGTTCTCCTGGTCGGTGTTGGAGTAGATGGTCAGCGAGCCGTCCTCGGTCTTCGACGCCTCGATGATCTGGCTGTACTCCGCCGGGTAGTAGTCCGGCGCGGTGCCCTCGGTGATCTTGTTCGGCGGTGCCGCCGCTTCGTCGGCACCGCCGCAGGCGCCCAGGGACACGGCGACTATCGCGGTGGCGAAGGACGCGAGCAGCCGGCGGCGTCCGATCAGCGGAGATGTTCGCGGACTGGTCAATTTACGACTCCTTGACGAGGAGGAAACATCGCTGTGTGACCGCCTCACGATGGAGGTTATAACCTATGGCCGTCAACATCTGGGCTGAAACAATCTTGCGGAACCCGTGAAGTTGGTGGTCCAAAGCCGCGCAAGCCGGGGCGTTCTGCCGAGAAGGCACCCATGGGTGAGTGGCCATGGAGGCATTCTGACCTGCGTACGGAGCAAGCCAGCCGCGATTCGCCCCGCTCGCCGGGATTGGCGTACCGTTAGGACTGGCCGGTGGTGTAGGTTATAAGAAGATTCTGGGAGGTTGGATGAGCGAGCCGTCTGAGCTCTTCTCCACGAAGAGCGACTTCGCCTACATCAAGTTGCGCGAGAAGATCCTGTCCGGCGAGTACGAACCTGGCGCGGTGTTGAACCAGTCCGTGCTGGCCCGAACGATCGGGATCAGTACCACCCCGCTGCGCGAGGCGCTCCGCCGGCTCAAGTCCGAGGGCCTGGTCGAGCTCGACGCTCATCGCGATGCCCGGGTCACCCAGCTCACTGCCGAACAGGCACGCGATCTGCTGGAGATCCGGACCTCGTTGGACCCGCTGGCGGTGTCACTCGCCGCCGAGCGGCGCAGCACCGCCGACATCCGCGAGATCCGCGACGCGATCCGCGGCCTGGAGCCGCTGCCGCACAATCCCGCCTTCGTCGACCTCGTCGCGCACCGACGATTCCACACCGCGATCTACACCGCCTCGCACAACGAGATCCTCACCAGCACCCTCGACGCGCTCTGGGACAAGGCTGATCGCTACCGCCGGCTCGGGCTCGAAGTCGTGCGCAGCCAAGAAGAGCGCGACCAGAAGGCGGCCGAACACCAGGCCCTGCTCGACTGCGTGGTCAATCGTGACGCCGCCGGGGCCGCCGAGGTGATGCGCCGGCACATCGACACCAGCCTCGGGGCCAAGGCAGCATCGCGTCTGAGCGCGCAGGAGCTGGTGACCGTCACGCCCCAGCCGATCTCCTGACCGAGCCGCCGGCCCGCCAGCCACCCCCAGCGAAGGAAGCCATGCCCGACACGACCAGCACAAAAGCTACCGCGGACCTTTACGACCAATACGGCGAGCAGCTCGGTTCCTGCGACACGCAGCTACGGCAGTTCGGCCGGTCCTCCGCGTTCCACGGTCCCGCGGTGACGGTGGAGTGCTTCGAGGACAACGCCTTGCTGAAATCGGTGCTCTCCCAGCCGGGCGAGCGCCGGGTACTGATCGTGGACGGCGGGGGATCCCTCCACCGCGCTCTCATGGGCGACGTCATCGCAGGCATCGCCGTCGACAACGACTGGGCCGGCATCATCATCAACGGAGCGATCCGCGATGTCACCGCACTCCGCACCCTCGACATCGGGATCAAGGCGCTAGGTTCCAACCCTCGTAAAAGCACCAAAACCGGAGCTGGCAGACGAGACGTGCCGATCACCTTCGGAAACTGCACCTTTCACCCGGGCGCTCAGATCTACAGCGACGACGACGGAGTGGTAGTGCTGCGGCCGTTCCCATAGCGAAAGCGGCGCCTGCTGAGTCACCTCCGGCCGGCTGGCCCGGCCGATGCGTACGTCCCGGCGCGATCTCCGCGTCAGCGGGCACCAGGATGGCGCATCAAGCCCTGCCGCCCACACATCGGCGGGCGTTACCGGATTGCTTGCTCCACCAGCAGCAACACGCCGATCATGACCATGGCGGATCCGGAAGCACGGGTTACGGCTCGCGCTACGGTCGGCCGGGCCCGCAGCACTCGCCGGGCCCCGGTGCCGATCACCGTGTAGATCACCGCGCAGCTGGCCACATGCACCAGACCCAATACGATGATCTGCGCCGCAAGCGGCCAGCTCACCGTCGGCCGGGTGAACTGCGGCAGCAGGGCGAGGAACAGCAGGAACACCTTCGGGTTGAGGCCGCTGATCCCCAAGCCCTTGACGGCCTGCCGTATCCACGAGTGCGGCGCTTGCTCGCTGCTCGCCTCCAGCGTCGGCGGCTGCCGAAGCATGCCGATGCCTAACCACACCAGATAACCCGCACCAGCTACGGTCAGCACCGTCAACACCATCGGTGACCCCGCGACCAGCGCGGCTACCCCGGCCGCCACCACAGCGGTCGCCAGTAGATGCCCTGCCAGCAGCCCACCAACCGCGGGCAGCACCGTGCGATAGCGCAGACCGGCCGCGATCGCGTAGGCCCAGTCAGCACCAGGAGTGATGACGAACAGGAACGACACCGCCCAGAACGCGGCGATGGTACTGACGGCCATGACACAGCCCCTTCTCGGGCATAGATGATCATTCGGGACAGGTTTGGCCCTGAGGGAAAGGCTATGCGTGAAACCGAGGAAGGTGTTCCCGACTATCTCGCCGACAGGCCGTTTTTGGAGGAGAATCTGCCCCGTGGACGCCCTGGACCGCAAGATTCTTGCCGAACTACAGCGGGACGGTCGACTGACCGTCACCGACCTCGCCGAACGCGTTGGCCTGAGCGTCTCGCCCTGCCACCGTCGACTACGCGCCCTCGAACAAGCCGGCGCGATCAGCGGCTACCGTGCCCACGTCGACGCCAAATCCCTCGGCCTGACCTTCGAAGCCCTCGTCTTCGTCACCATGAACGCCGCCGACCGCCGCACCCTCGACGCGTTCGAACAGGCTGTCGCTGCCATGCCGCACGTCCAACAGGCTCAACGTCTGTTCGGCGACCCCGACTACCTCCTGCGCATCATCACCCGCGACCTGCCCGCCTTCCAGGAGGTCTACGACCAGCAACTCGCCACCCTGCCCAGCGTCCAGCGCATGCGCTCCACCCTGGTCATGAAGACCGTCGTCGAGAACCGGCCACTGCACCTGTAACGCGAGTTAGCTGGAGTCACCGTGGAGGGGGCATCCTGGAGGGCCTTTCCGAGGTGGGTAAGCAGCACCCTGGGACACATGGCCACCCACCCCCTTGCGCGCCGCCACGGCCGCTGGCGGTGACTTGAGGTTTTCGCGGGGGTGAACCGAATGGCAACCGGGGCGCCCCCGTTGTGCACTCGGTGGTTTCGCTGGGGTCCCGAAGGGGATGGCATGACGGACACGCAGATCGTTGAGCTGGGTATGCAGGCCATGACCATCGCCGCGAAGATGTGCGCGCCGGTGCTGGTGACGGCGCTGTTGATCGGGTTCGCGATCTCGTTGTTCCAGTCGGTGACCCAGATCCAGGAAGCGACGTTGTCGTTCGTGCCGAAGGCGGTCGGTGTGGGTGCGGCGATCTTGTTCTCGGGTAACTGGATGCTGCACGAGATGGTGACGTTCACGACGCAGCTGTTCGAGAAGATCCCGACGCTGATCGGTTGATCGATCGCAGTGTGCAAGGGCCGCCCGAGAGGGCGGCCCTTTTCGCATGCCGGCCGGCGTGCGGGTGCCGTCCGTGTGGGTGGTCAGCCGATCTTGGTGAGGTAGGCGTCGAGGGCCGCGTAGCTCTGGTTGGCGCCCTGCTCCATGCCCGACTGGAGCATGCCGTCGCGCTCCTGCTGGGTGTCGAACTGGGTCGTCCCGGTCACCGTCGTCCGGCCGTCCTCCTCGGTGAAGACGAACTTCTCCACCGCGATGTGGCCGGCCATCGGCTCGTATTCGAAGGTCCAGGTGAAGGTCTCGGGCGCCGCGATCTCGCGGAACTCGCCGCGGAAGGCGTGCTGTTTGCCGTCCGCGGTCTCCACGAAGCGCCAGGTGCCGCCGACCCGGAAGTCGATCGCGACCTCGAGCGGGTTGCCGCGGCCCCACCAGTGGCGCAGGTGCTCGGCCTCGGTGTGCGCGGCGAAGACCAGCGCCCGGGGCGCGTCGAACGTGCGGCTCATGACCAGTTCGGTGGGGCTCGGAGTGCTGACGCTGATGGTGTTCATGGCTGCTCCTTCTGCAGGTCGGCCAGGTATCCGCCGAGCGTGTCATAGCGCTCTTCCCAGAGGCGCCGGTATTGCTCGACCCAGCCCGCGATGTCGCGCAGCGGGGCCGGTTCGATCCGGCAGCGCCGCCATTGGGCCTCGCGGGTGCGGGCGATCAGCCCGGCGCGCTCGAGCACGTTCAGGTGCTTCGAGACCGCCTGCATGCTGATCGGGAACGGCGCCGCGAGCTCGTTGACCGTGGCCTCGCCGCGGGCCAGCCGGGCGAGGATCGCCCGGCGGGTCGGGTCGGCGAGGGCGGCGAAGACGCCGCTGATCGGGTCGGCTGTCGTCATGCTCAACCACCTGGCTTATCAACTAGCCGGTTTATCAACCGGTAGGTTGAGAACACCGCCCAGGGCAGGTGTGTCAAGGCCCTACGCGCTGGCTCCTGCGAGCCGCTCGGTCAACGACCGGCCACGACCATCCGGACCCTCGTGGTCAGCTGGATGCGGCCGTCGCCGGCCCGTGCGCCGGCCAGCTCGGCCTCGGCCGCCGCGGTCGCCGCCGCCAGGCGCTCCCGCGGGACGGCCCGGATCAGCTCCCGGCCGGCGTGCGAGCCCATCCAGCTCATCCACTGCTCGACCCCGGTGAAGTGGCTGACCTGGGCGAACTCGGTGATCCGCACGTCGGACCAGGCGGCCAGCGCGGCCCGGATGGTCTCCTCGCCGCGGAACAGGGTGGGTTTCGGCAGTTGCCACTGCGCCTTCGCCGTGTGCGCGGCCACGGCCTTCAGCGCGCCTTCGTACCGCGGGTCGAACGCGGCGAACGAGCTGAACGCCAGCCGGCCGCCGGGGCGCAGCAACCTCCGGTACGCCGCCAGCGCGGCCGGCGGGTCCGGCAGGAAGAACAGCACCAGCCCGGCGGTGACCACGTCGAAGGACCCCGCCGCGAACGCGGGCGCCTGCGCGTCGCCGACCCGCACCGACACGGCCGGCAGGTGCGCGGCCGCCGCCGCGGTCAGCTCGACCATGTGCGGCGCCAGGTCGGTGCCGACGACCCGGCCGCCGGGCCCGGCGGCGGCCGCGGCGCCGAACAGCACCGCACCCCGCCCGCAGCCCACGTCGAGGACGTGCTCGCCGGGCCGGATCGCCGCGCGGCGCACCAGCTCGGCGCCGATCGGCGTGAAGAAGTCGACGCCCACGCTGTCGTAGCTCGTGGCCGCCTCGTCGAAGACCCCGATCACGTGGGGGAGCTCGGCAGGCATCGCGGATCCGAGGATACGGGATCCGCGCCATGTTCGGATCGTCACGCCACCGGCACCGGCGAGTCGACGGCGGTCGCCCGGGCCCGGCGGCCGGTCGTGGCCAGGCCCAGCGCGAGCACCGCCACGCCGCAGCCGAACAGGATCCACCAGCCGGTCCGGCTCGCCGCGGCGAAGTGCCCGGCGGCCGGGCCGCCGAGCCCGGAGACCACCGCCGAGCCGACGACCGCGACGCCCAGCGCCGTGCCGACCTGCCGGCTGGTCGAGGCGATCGCCGCGGCGACGCCCGCCCGCGCGCGGGGCATGCCGGAGACCGCGGTGTTGGTGATCGGCGCGTTGACCATGCCGAAACCGAACCCGAACATCGCGTACGCGCCGAACAGCAGCCAGACCGGGGTGTCCGCGGTGAGCCGGGTGAGCGGGAGCATCGCCAGCGCCATCCCGGAGCCGGCCAGGATCAGCGGCAGCCGGGGCCCGCGCGCGCCGACGATGCGGCCCGACAGCGGGGCGACGATCGCGGTCAGCAGCGCCATCGGCAGCGTGTAGATCCCGGCGTGCAGCGCGGACAGGCCGCGGACGTCCTGCAGGTACAGCGAGTTCAGGAACAGGAAACCGCCGAGCGCGCCGAAGGCGCAGACCGCGATGACGGTCGCGCCGGAGAACGGCACGCTGCGGAAGACCCCCAGGTCCAAGAGCGGTTCGGTACGGCGTGACTCGTACGCCAGCAGCGCGGCCAGCGCCACCGCGCCCAGCACGAAACAGCCCACGATCAGCGGCGAGCCCCAGCCGGCGACCGGGCCCTCGATGATCCCGTACGTGACCGAGGCGAGCAGGAGCAGCACCAGCACCTGCCCGCCCGGGTCGACCCGGCGGGGGTGGCCGGCCCGCGACTCGGGGACGAACAGCGCGGCCAGCACGAAGGCGGCCACCCCGATCGGCACGTTGATCCAGAAGATCGACCGCCAGCCCAGCCCGGCGACCAGGGCGCCGCCGAGCACCGGGCCCAGCGCCATGCTGAGCCCGACGACGCCACCCCAGACGCCGATCGCGCGGGCCCGCTCGCGCGGCTCGGTGAACGTGTTCGTGATGATCGACATGGCGACCGGGTTGAGCATGGAGCCGCCGACGGCCTGCACCATCCGGAAGGCGATCAGCCAGCCCAGGCCGGGCGCCACGCTGCACAGCAGGGAACCGGCGGTGAACAGGACCAGCCCGGTCTGGAAGGTGCGCCGCCGGCCGAACCGGTCGGCGGTCGAGCCGGCCAGGACGAGCAGGCTGGCCAGCACCAGCGTGTAGGAGTCCAGCACCCACTGCAGCGAGGAGACGGAGGCGTCCAGATCGGCGCGCAGCGAGGGCAGCGCGATGTTCACGATCGTGACGTCCACCGCGACGATGAACAGGCTCAGGCAGCAGATCGCGAGGACGAGCAGGCGGCGGCGGTGGCTGAGTCCACCGGCGGCGGAAAAACCGGGCAAGTTCGTGACATGAGGCTCTGGCATTCGGGTTCCATTTGTACACCCGGCCCCGCGCGCGCAGGGTTCGGGGGACGGCAGAGTGGGGAAGCAGTGCGCGCAGCATCCGCTTGTGTTGAGGAGTGACATGAAGATCTGGCCCGGTTCGCCGTACCCGTTGGGGGCCACGTATGACGGCGGGGGTACCAACTTCGCGCTCTTCTCCGAGGTCGCCGACCGGGTCGAGCTGTGCCTGTTCGACGACGACGGCACCGAGACCCGGGTGGACCTGCCGGAACGCGAGGCCCTGGTCTGGCACGGCTACCTGCCGCGGGTCGTGCCGGGTCAGCGGTACGGCTACCGCGTGCACGGCCCGTACGACCCGCCGAACGGGGTGCGGTGCAACCCCTCGAAGTTGCTCCTCGACCCCTACGCGAAGGCGATCGACGGGCACAACGAGTGGAACAACGCGCTGTTCTCGTACCATTTCGACAACCCGGGCGAGGTCAACGACGAGGACTCGGCGCCGTACGCGACGCGCTCGGTGGTGGTCAACCCGTTCTTCGACTGGGCCAACGACCGGCCGCTGCGGATCCCGTTCCACCAGACCGTGATCTACGAGGCGCACGTCAAGGGCATGACCCAGAACCATCCGGGCATCCCCGACGACGTCCGCGGCACCTACTCGGGCCTGGCCCACCCCACGATGATCAAGCACTTCAAGCAGCTCGGGGTCACCGCCGTCGAGCTGATGCCGGTCCACCAGTTCGTGCACGACAGCACCCTGGTCGACCGGGGACTGACGAACTACTGGGGCTACAACACCATCGGCTTCTTCGCCCCGCACAACGACTACACGTCCTTCGGCGGGCACGGCGGTCAGGTGCAGGAGTTCAAGTCGATGGTCAAGACCCTGCACGCCGCCGGCATCGAGGTGATCCTCGACGTCGTCTACAACCACACCGCGGAGGGCAACCACCTCGGCCCGACGCTGTCGTTCCGCGGCATCGACAACCCGGCGTACTACCGGCTGGTGGACGACGACAAGCAGTACTACTACGACACCACGGGCACCGGCAACAGCCTCAACGTGCGGCATCACGAGTCGCTGCGGCTGATCATGGACTCGCTGCGCTACTGGGTGACCGAGATGCACGTCGACGGCTTCCGCTTCGACCTCGCCTCGGCGCTGGCCCGCGAGTTCCACGAGGTGAACCGGCTGGCCGCGTTCTTCGACCTGGTCAACCAGGACCCGGTGGTCAGCCAGGTGAAGCTCATCGCCGAGCCGTGGGACGTCGGCGACGGCGGCTACCAGGTCGGCGGGTTCCCGCCGCTGTGGACGGAGTGGAACGGCAAGTACCGCGACACGGTCCGCGACTTCTGGCGCGGCGAACCGGGCAGCCTCGGCGAGTTCGCCTCCCGGTTCACCGGCTCGTCCGACCTGTACGAGATCGACGGCCGCCGCCCGCTCGCCTCGATCAACTTCGTGACCGCGCACGACGGCTTCACCCTCAACGACCTGGTCTCGTACAACGACAAGCACAACGAGGCCAACGGCGAGGACAACCGCGACGGCGAGAGCCACAACCGGTCGTGGAACTGCGGCGTCGAGGGCCCGACCGAGGACCCGGAGGTCGTCCAGCTGCGGGAACGGCAGAAGCGCAACTTCCTCGCCACGCTGCTGCTGTCGCAGGGCGTGCCGATGATCTCCCACGGCGATGAGCTCGGCCGCACCCAGCACGGCAACAACAACGTGTACGCCCAGGACAGCGAGCTGAGCTGGGTGGACTGGGCGGACGCGCGCATGCACGACGTGCAGACCCGGTTCACCGCGTCGCTGACCAGGATGCGCGCGGAGCACCCGATCTTCCGCCGCCGCCGCTTCTTCACCGGCGAACCGGCACCCGACGCCAAGGTGCCCGACATCGCCTGGCTGCGCCGCGACGGCGAGCTGATGACCGAGGAGGACTGGAACGCCCGGTCCGGCATGACGATGACCGTGTTCCTCAACGGCCACGGCATCCCCGAGCGCGGCTCGCTGGGCGAGGAGATCACCGACGACTCGTTCCTGGTGCTGTTCAACCCGCTCGCCGACAGCGTCACGTTCACGCTGCCGCCCCGCCCGTACGGCCGCACCTGGGAGACCGTGGTCGACACGGCCGATCCGCTGCTGGCCGCCCGGCGCCGGACGGCCAAGGCCGGCGGGCAGCGCACCGTCGACGGGCACACCATGGTGGTGCTGCGCTGCCGGTACTGAGATCCGGTCGCCCGGCACGGCAGGGAAGCCGTGCCGGGGGTGGTCAGAGCGTGGCGATCTCGTTCACCCGCGCCTTGACGTGGATCGTGCGCTTCTTCGTGTGATGGCCGTCTTTCACGGTCAGCGTGTACCGGTGGGAGACGTAGGTGTTCGCCGGGCCGGCGCACGGGAAGTCCAGGGTGGCGGAGTCCTTGGCGCCGTACTCGCCGTAGAGGCCGGGGCCGTCGACCGACAGCGTGGCCTTGTGGGCGCCCTTGACCTTCCATTCGAGCACTACCGGCTGGCCCGGGTAACGCACCACATCCGTGCCGGATTCACAGGTCGGCTTCTGCTTGACCCGGAAACGCACAATGCTCAGGCCGGCGGGCTTCTTCGCCGCAGGCTTCTTCGCGACCGGGGACTCTTCCGTGATTTTCGCGGGGGCGGAACCGGCTTCCGGCTCAGCGCCGACCGGTCGCGCGTCCTTGGCCGGCTTCGCGTTGTTCTTCGCCGCCTTCTGCGGCTTGGACGAGCTGTTCAGTGGGCTGGTGACCGAGGCAGGAGTGGGTTCGCCAACAGTCGGCCGAGCCAGTGCGCAGCCGCTCCCGCCGCCGAGAACAACCGCGGAGATCAGAACGGGAATGGACCAACGGCGCTTCTTCGCCGCCGACGAAGCGGTAAACACAACCGGCACTTGCGTCCTCCTCGGTAGTCGCTGTGGCACTGATGGAAACTCTAAGAAGAAAACGTCGCCGCCGACGCGGCGAGGAATTCTCCTGGCACGAAGCTGGTACCCGGCGGCTGGACGGCAGCGTCGTTTCGCGAGCGCGGACACCGCTGCCGGCACTGAAATCCGGTTGCCCGGTGCGGCAGGCTGGGGCCGTGTCCGGGATCGCGCTGAGCCGCCGCTTCTACGAGCGCGCCATCCGCCCCTCGCTGGGCGGGCGGCCGCACGCCGCGGCCCTGCTCGGCGAGGGCTCCGAGGTGCTCGGCTTCGACGACGCGGTCTCCACCGACCACGACTTCGGCCCGCGCGTGCAGGTGTTCCTGCCCCTGGGCGCGCCGGCGCCGTCGTTCGACGCGCTGCCGGGCACCTTCGAGGGATACCCGACGGTCTTCGCCGCCACCGGCCGCAACGGCGGCGAGCCCTGCCACCACGTCGAGGTGACCGACGCCGGCGCGTTCTTCGCCCGGCGGCTGGGAATCGACCCGGCGGCCGGGCTGGGCCTCGCGGACTGGCTGCTGACGCCGACCCAGACCCTGGCCGCCCTGACCGCCGGGGCCGTCTTCCACGATCCGGACGGCGAACTGGCCCGCCGCCGGGCGGCGCTGAGCTGGTATCCCCGCGACGTCTGGCGCTACGCGCTGGCGGCCGGCTGGCTCCGGGTCGCCCAGGAGGAGGCCTTCGTGGGGCGGGCCGGTGCGGTCGGCGACGACCTGGGCTCGCGGGTGGTGGCCGGCAGGCTGGTGCGGGAGCTCGTGCGGCTGGCGTTCCTGATCGAGCGCCGCTGGGCGCCGTACCCGAAATGGCTCGGCAGTGGCTTCGCCCGGCTGCACCTGGCCGCGACCGCGGGGCCGCCGCTAGCCGCCGCGCTGGCCGCGGCCGGCACCCGCGAACGGGAGGACGCGCTGGTCACGGCCGCGGGTCTGCTCGTGGCCGCGACCAACGAGCTGGGGCTGGCCGCACCGGTCGACCCGGAGCCGCGGGCCTTTCACACCCGCGACATCCGGGTCCTGCACGCCGAGCGGCTGACCGTCGCGCTGACCGCGGCCGTCACCGATCCCGGGGTGCGGGCGCTGGTCGACCGGCTCGGCGGACGCCGGGGCGGCCCGATCGGGACCCTGCCCGGGACCATCGATCAGGTGACGGACTCCACCGAGATTCTCGTCGATCCGGCGCGCTGCCGGCGGGCGGCCGCGCTGGTCGGCCTGCCGGCGGTCGGGTCATGCGCGCCGGATCACGACACCGGCCGCCCGCCCGCGGCCGCGGCCTGACGCTGGGGCCGTCGGCGCTCGTGGCCGCTGGACCCCGGTGGCTCGCCGGTCCTACGATCGCACATACCCATTGACCGTGCTGAACGGCGTCGCGGGCGATGGTGTCACGATTCCTGGTGCCGGCGGGCCGTTTCCGCTGTGGTTCGTGCCCCGATGCTCCCGGAAGGAGCAGCGCGATCATGTCGCACAGAGACAGCATCTTCTCCCGGCTCGCGCCGTGGCGGAGGGTGCCGATACCGGCGTGCGGATCGAGATCCGGTCCGGTGGTCCCGCGAACAACTTCACGCCGGCGTCGAAGGTCTTGTGGACGTTGGCGAGCCTCAGAATGGGACCGGGCACGGCCAGACCCTGGCCAATCCGGTCGATGCCCACCACCGAGCGGAGCACAATGGTGCCGAACCGCGCGGTCTCCTGCCGCACGCCGACGACGCCGTTCCGGTCGATGCCGGGTTGTCCACTCCGTCGGCGCCGGTTCGGTGCCGTGCGCGCCGGCCGGCGGGTCGACCGGGCGCGCCGGCCGGGCGTCAAACGCGTCCGCCGCCGTCCGCACTGCCCGGCGCGGCGCGCAGGTCGGCCAAGGTGACCGCCGACCGGGCCATGGCCTCGTTGGCGAGCCGAACCCGTCGCCGGTCGCCGTCGTCATCGATGCCGAACTTCTCGTACAGGCGCAGCAGGTGCTGCTTCACCGCGGCCTCCGTCACCACCAGCGCCGCGGCGATCTCGCGGCTGGAGGCGGGCTCGGTGAACAACTGGCTGGTCAGCAGCGGGCGGCACAGGTGGATCAACACGTCCCGTTCCCGGGTCGTCAACGCCGGCCCGGCCGCCGCGCCCTCGGTGGGCGGGCCCGCGGTCGCCGCCGCCGGGCCGGCCCGGTAGACGAAGCGCGACGAACCGGCCCGGATCTCGTCGCCGTCGACCAGCGCCCGGTCCTGCCAGATGCGCCGGCCGTTGACCACCGTTCCGTTGCGGGAGCCGAGGTCCCGCACACACCAACCGGCCGGATAGCGCTCGAGGATCGCGTGCAGCCGGGACAGCCGCCGATCGACCGGCACCGCGAGATCGTTCTCATCGGCGCTGCCGAGCGTGAGCCGGTCGCCTTCCAGCGGCACGACCTGCACGCCGGCCGACGTCCACACCTCCAGATAGCCTGGCATCCTCCGCCGCCTACGCCCGGATCAGCCGCAGCGCGTAGCGGCCCTCGACGCCGGGTCCACCGATCCGCAGTTCGTAATCGCCTGCCTCGAGCCGGAGCGGCCCGTACCGCGCACACGTCAGGTTCGCGGCGGCGACGGTGCCGCCGCCGCGGCGGACCAGCGTCCAGGGCAGCAGGTGAGCGTCGCACTCCTCGTCCCCCCTGCAGGTAGAGGCCGTCGCCGTCGGCCAGCACGAGATCGTAGCGGTGCACCTCCCCGATGCCGAGGGCGACCGTGCCGGTCCGCGGCACGCGGGTGCCGAGGCTGATTCCACGCCCGGCGGTGCCGGCCGGGCTTCCCCCGGAGCCGGCGTGGGCGGCCGGGCTTCCCCCGGAGCCGGCGCGGGCGGTCGGCGGGACCGTCCCGGTGGTCCCGGTTCGGAGCGGCGTGACCGGTTCGGCGGTCCCGGTTCCGGTCGGTGTGCCGCCGGACTGGGCGCCGCTACCGGTGGGCGTGCCCCCGCCGGGAAACAGCACAATGGCCGTCACCAGGGCCGCGACGGCGGCCGCGGCCAGCGCGAGCAACCGGTACGGGATCCGGCGCGGCTCGCCGCGGGCCGGCGCGTCATCGGGCGGCGGGTCCGGCAGGGTCCAGTCGGCCGCGTCCAGCATCCGGGTCGTGGCGAGCACCGGGTCGGCTTCGTCACCCACGAGGGCCAGCAGCAGTTCGCGCGCGGTGGGCCGCTGCTCCGGCCGCTTCCGCAGGGCACGACCGACCAGGTCGCGCAGCCGGGGCTCCAGCCCGGACAGGTCCGGCTCGTCGGTGATCACCCGCCGCATCACCTCGTACGGCGTGCCGGCCCCGAAAGGCGTTCGCCCGGTCGCCGCGTACGAGATCACGCAGCCCCACGCGAAGACGTCCGACGCCGCGGTGATCTTTCCGTCGAACTGCTCCGGCGCCATGTAGGCGGGCGTGCCGATCACCGGGCCGGAGTCGGTGCGGGCACCCGCGGGGTCCGTGCTGCGAGCGATCCCGAAATCGATCACCTTCGGGCCGAGCCGGGACAACAGCACGTTGCCGGCCTTCAGATCGCGATGCACGACGCCGGCGGCGTGGATGCCGTTGAGCGCGGCGGCCACCCCGGTCGCCAGACTGTCCAGCATCGATCCCCGCAGCGGGCCGTCCTGCGCTATCCAGGCCGCCAGCGTCGGGCCCTCGATGAACTCGGTCACCAGGTAGGCCACCTCGCCGTCGAGCACGACGTCGAGCACCTGCGCGGTGCAGAACCGGGCCACCCGGCGGGCGGCCTCCGCCTCCCGGCGGAACCGCG
>NZ_QHHV01000360.1:0-2771 GCF_003947245.1 Actinoplanes sp. ATCC 53533
CTTCTTGGCACGGGCTTGGCACGGGCATCTGGGCGACCGGCGCGGGAGAGCCTTCTTGGCACGGGCACTTGGGCGGCCGGCGCGGGAGAGTCTTACAGCAGGGTCAGTTGCTGTGGCTCCACCGCGCGGCCCGTCACGCGTTCACGCGCGTTGTCTGTCGCGTCCGCAGCGGAGTAGGCCGCTGCGGGTGCCTCGTTTGCGCCCGCCGTCCGCGCCTCGCCCGGCTGGGCCCGGTGCAGCCCGTGCCGGCGAGCCGCCATCCGCACCCGGGCGCCGAGCTCCTTCTGGAAGGTCTGTGGCGCGTACGACCCGCTGCCGTACAGCTCGCGATAGCGCGGGGCCAGCTCCGGATGCTCCCGGGTGAGCCACGCGGCATACCACTCTCGGGCGCCCGGTCGCAGGTGCAGGACCAGTGGCGTGACGCTGGCCGCGCCGGCCGCGGCTATCGCGGCGACCGTTTCCTCGATGGACTCGTCCGAGTCGGTCAGGCCCGGCAGGATCGGGGCCATCAGGACTCCCACCGAGAAGCCGGCGTCGGCCAGCCGGGCGAGGGCGTCCAGCCGGCGCCGCGGGCTCGGAGTGCCCGACTCCACCGCGCGCCACATCCGTTCGTCGACGAAGCCGATCGACATCGACAGGCTGACCTCCGTGACCGAGGCCGCCTGCCGCAGCAGCTCCAGGTCTCGCAGGATCAGCGTGCCCTTGGTCAGGATCGAGAACGGGTTGGCGAAGTCGCGCAGCGCCGCCAAGATCCCCGGCATCAGGCGATAGCGGCCTTCCGCCCGCTGGTAGACGTCCACGTTGGTGCCCATCGCGATGGGTGCCCCGGACCATTTCGGGGCCGCGAGCTCCCGGCGGATCAGCTCGCCGGCGTTGACCTTGACGACCACCTTGGAGTCGAAGTCGTGGCCCGGGTCCAGGTCGAGGTAGGTGTGGGTCTTGCGGGCGAAGCAGTTGTGGCTCACGACGCCGTCGGCGATGAAGTCGCCCGTGCCGGTGGTGATGTCGTAGAGCGGCAGGGTCAGGCCGAGATCCTCGATGTCGGCGACCGTGAGCTGGGCCTCGCTGCGCACGCCGACGCCGGCCGCGTCCAGCGGCGCCGCACTGACCCCGGTCAGGTGGCGGAAGCGCAGGGCCGCCCACAGGTCGCGGGCGACCTCGACCGAGTAGACCTCGCCGAGCTGGGGATGCGGCGGGCGCCGGCTGGGCAGGCCCAGGTGGGTCAGCGCGTCCGTGATGCGGTCGAGGAAGCTGTTGTCGCGGCTGGTGAAGACGACGGCGAGCCGGTCCGCATAGCCGGTCGCGCCGAACGCGCCGGCCAGGAAGCCGCGACGCCAGCTGCCGGAGGGGAGCTCCGGCCAGCGCAGCGCGACGTGGAGCGGGATGTCTTCGAGGTAGGAATCCGCACGGGTCCACGCGTCGCTCTCGCGGGCGCCGGCCGGTGCGCCCGCGTCGCCGCGGACCAGGCCGCAGAGGAAGCCGGTGCGGTAGTCGGGGGACTCCTTCGGCGGGTCGGCGAGGCGCCCGACCCCGGAGAGCCGGTCGCCGACCGCCAGCGCCGGCAGGCCGGTCTCGGCCGGGCTGACATGCCGCCAGCCGCGGTCGGTGAGGAGCCGGTGCTCTCCGCTGGACACCAGGCGCGTGCCGTCGGCCAGGGTCACCCGGAAGGCCTTCTTGGTGGTGGTCCAGTGGTTGAGCACTGTGGTCGGCACATAGCGCCGGTGCGGGCCGGCGCCCATCGTGCCCAGCACCGCGTCGCCGACCTGCACCTGCGACAGCGGGCGGGCCGAGCCGTCGGCGAGCAGGATCGGGGTGTCGCCGCTCAGGCAGTAGGAGCAGGCGTGCGAGCAGCCCCGGTAGGGATTGACCGTCCACTGGAACGGCAGGCGCGAGGTGCTGGGGACCCGGCTGATGAGGGATTTCGCCCGGATCTCGTAGAACGTCATGCCGGCGAACCCGGGTGTGTCGAAGGTGCGGGCGACCGCGCCGGGCAGCGCCAGCGGCAGGGGTGGGGCCGCCGACGCTGCCCTGTCCAGAAGCGGGTCCTCCCGGCGGCCCAGGAGCGACTCATCGTTGGCCGGGGCCGACAGGTGTGACCATCGCATGGCGAAGATTCGAACACATGTTCGATCCACTGTCTACCCGCACCGGGGGGCGTACCGAAAGAAAAGAAGCGCCGCGGACCGGTTGTGGTCCGCGGCGCCGGTGACCCCGAGGGGTCAGTGGTTGTTGGCAGCCAGCTGCTTGCGCACGTCTTCCATGTCGAGCTTCTCGACCTGGTCGATCAGGGACTCGAGCGCCGACTCGGGGAGGGCGCCGGGCTGCGAGAAGACGATGACGCCGTCGCGCACTGCCATGATCGTGGGGATCGAGCGGATGTCGAACTTCGCGGCCAGTTCCTGCTGCGCCTCGGTGTCGACCTTGCCGAAGGTGATCTCGGTGTGCTTCTCCGACGAGCGCTCGTACGTCGGCGCGAAGCGGACACAAGGCCCGCACCAGCTGGCCCAGAAGTCGACCAGGACGATGCCGCCCTTGCCGGTCACCTCGTCGAAATTCTCTGTGGTCAGCGCAACGGTCGCCATGATCTCTCCGTCCACGGGAAAAAGGCCACGGGAAATTGGCCTACGTGCGTTCTCAACCCGCCGTCACCCCTACTGATTCCCGGCTCGGCGCCGGCGACACGTGGTCTGCGGCACCTTTCCGGGACCGCGACGGCGACCTTGGGCAACTCAGAGTAACGCAAAGTAGGGAGAGCGCTCCCCGTAGTTCGG
>NZ_QHHV01000361.1:0-6128 GCF_003947245.1 Actinoplanes sp. ATCC 53533
TCGCGGGAATCTGTGCGGCTGCTGGTCAGTCGCGCTGCCGCAGGGTCCCCAGGAGGGCTCGATAGCGGCGATGGCGCTCATCACGTCGTTGACCTACGGGCGGGCCCGAATGCTGATCAGTCGGCGGAGCCACGCGATTGCCCCGGGACTCAGCTCAGGTCGGCCAGCGGGTGCAGCCACCGGGCCGTCCAAGTCGACTGCGGGGCAGCTCGGCGTGGGGACGCGCTCGACGGCGACCGTGCAACCGGCTACACGTCGTCAACAGCCTGCAAGCAGAGGCACCAAGCCGGGCAGAGATACCGCTGCGAGGAGATCCGCCACCGGCTCGCCGCGCGGTTGTCGGCCGATGCCCGTAGTTGCGCGGGCTGAGGATCGACGGGGTCGGCCCAACTGCCTGGCCCGGCTTCCAGCTGGTCGGCGTAGAAGAACAGGAGGATTCCGCGGACGGTGATCCGCGCCCAGATCGGCCACAACCAACGCCGCGGCGCCCCCTACCAAAATCCTCCGAAAGTGAAAGGCGCGGAAGTTATTGAGGTCTGAGTGATCGCAGCAGTAGTAACTGCCCCGTGGCCGCACTAAAGCCATGGTCGACACCTCCCCCGAGGAGACGCCCGGAGGGGTGGCCGCACCATGATCCTCGCCCTGCCCCAGCGGTGCGGCATGACCCAGTGTGCACCGGCCGCCTCCTCGGTGATCAGCTCGCGCAGCTCACGGGCCACATCGGCACGCCGCCCCGGTCGTGACGCCGCGCGGCGACTTTCGGGTGACCGATGATCGGCTGAGGCATCCTTTGTTTGATCGGCCAATTCAGTAGCTCGAACGTGGGCTGTCTCGCTCCGCGAATTGCGTACCGGATATCGGTCCGTTAGTAGTTATTCGACCCGGGACGCATTCAACCTTCACGCCCGGGCGGACGATTGGATCTCGGTGCGTTGCCCATCGTGTCATCTCGACGTTCGGCGCCGATGGCAGCGCTGTCCGCGTTGCAATATCAACTTGTCCGGGGTGGACTCCGCGACCGATGTCGCGCTGTTCGGTGTGACGCCTGATCCGTCCTCCCCGTTGGCGTTCGACCGGTCGGTCCTCATGACGGTGCTGACCGTGGCAGTCGCTCTGACGGTCGTCCTGCTCATCGGAGTCGGCGCGGTGGAGGCGACCGACTCGCCGGCGTCCCCGTCGGCGATCACCGAGGCTCCACCGGTGTCCGAGCCGACGGAGAGCCGTCCAGACGTCGATCCGATCGTGCCCGCGCCGGCCGTGTCACCCCGTCCCACGCCGTCCCCGTCCGAGGCGGTGGTCCCGGGCGAGGTGAAGGCGTCCCGTTCGAGCAAGACGAGGCAGTCCCCGCCCGAGGCGGTGGTCCCGGGCGAGGTGAAGCCGTCCCGTTCGAGCAAGACGAGGCAGTCCACGCCGGAGCTCGAGGACGACCCCTCCGGAGACGATCCGTTCGGGATCTTTTTGGATAGCTCCCCGGCGGCCGAGCCGAGCATCTCCGCCGAGCCAGATCCCTCCGTCGCCCCGACGACGGATTCCGTGGTGGTGCCCAACGTTTGGGGTCTGAGCTGCGAAGCGGCCGGGCAGAAGGTGATCGATGCGGGGATGCGGCCGCGTCTGATCGACGGCACCACCGGAGCCGTGCAGGGACAATCGCCGGGTTCCGGACTGTTGATGCCGCCGGACACCACGGTGCACCTGCACTGTGCGGACATCGGATGAGTCGTGGGGTGAGCGCGGAACACGCCGGCGCGGTGGCGGGGCCGTTCGGGTTCCGCGTGACGGAGCAGACCGCAGTGCCACTCACGGAGCAGACCCGGCAATTGTGCTGCGCGCCGTACGTCAACGGCGAATTCGCCAACCAGGTCATCGGCGAGGTGATCGAGGACGAGCACCGCGCCGTGGCGCCGTCATTCGGCTTCGACCTCGCCGCGGTGGTGCGCCACTGCTATCAGGCCCGGCGGATCCTCCTGCTGCGTAATGCGCTGCTGACCGGGCTGCTCGGTGCGGGCCTCGGGTACGTGCAGAAGCCGACGATCACTCTGCTGACGGTCGGGGCACTCATGCACACGGTCCGATTCGTCCGCACCCGGCGGCCGTCCCGGCGGCAGCGGGTTTTCCTGCCCGTCATTCTGCATCATCTACTCGGCTGGGCGCCGTTCCTGGTCGCCGCCCTGGTCTATTTTGGACTGCCGCTGGCCGGACAAGCCGGTGCCGCCCTGCGCCCGTTCACCGGGCTGAGCCGCGACGATCTGGGCGGTGACGCGCTGCTCGATCTCGCGTCACGCACCGGCGAGGCGGTATGGCACCTGGCCGCCGGGCCGGTTGCGCTGGCCGTGCTGACCCTCGCCGTTCTCGTCGGGTATCACGTGATCACGTACCGGATCCTCACGTCCAGCTTGGCTCACAGCGAGTATCCGGTGTTACCGCCGCTGCCGAACGCGCGTATCGCCCGGCGCGTCGCCCGGGTCGCCACCGCGCAGTACGGCAACGTGACCGTGCACTCGGCGGACCCCTTTCTCGGTACCGGAGATGTCGTCCGCGCCTGGTCGTTCGCGCTCCGCCTGCGCCGCCACAGCCGGGACGGAGCCCCGGGCGAGCCGGTGATGCTCGACCCGCTGAAGATCAACGACGAGGTTCGGCGTCGGCTCATGGAACTCGGCGACGAAGATCTGTCGCACCAACAGCGGGTGCCCGGCACTTGCCTGGTTCCGCACATCGTCGCGGACGGGCTGCGGGACTTGGACGACGAACTCGTCTGCGGCCGGGAACGACTGACCTTCCCGGTGGCCGCTCCGGCGACGGTCGACGCGATCATCCGCCATCCGCAGGGTGGCCTCCGCCACTTCCAGCGAGTGGTGGTGGGCAATGTGGTGGCCGGTGAGGCCGACAACGCGGTGCGCACCGACGACGGCCGAGTCGTGGCCCGGCTACGCCACCAGGAAGTCGGCGTCTCGGCCTTCGTCCATCTCGCCGTCGAGGGCGGGCTGTTGTACGTCGAGTTCGTCGCTACCGTCCTGCCACCAGTGCAGCATCGCTATCACTTGCTCGACGCGCTGCACGGCAGCGCGGGGCGGCAGTGGGGACGTGCCATCGGCCAGGCCTGGCGAGGATGGCTCACCGATACCGCGGCCGCACCCTGGCGGCTCGGGCGTGGCGTCTGGCGGGTGTCCACCGGCCGGTCCCGGATGAACCGTGCCGAACGGGCGAGCCGGGAGTTCCGCCGGTACGACTACGGAGCCCGGCTCAGCGTCCGCACCCTGGCCGCCGAACCGGAACCGGTCACCTACCTGCAGAAGCTCGATGCGGAGAAATACGTGAAACTCATCGAACGGGTGACCGCCGAGTCCGTTCTCGACCACCTCGAGCGGCACCACATCGACACGGCGGAGTTCAGCCGCCGGGTGAGCGTGATCCAGGACAACTCGATCCACATCAGCGGCAGCACCTTCCAGGCCGCGACCGCAATCGGCGTCACCGGCAGCGTCACCCAGCTACAGAACTGAGGAGATATGTCCCCGACCGGCGGCGACGGGTTCACCATCACCGGCAGTACGTTCCACGGCCCCACGGCGATCGGCGTGTCCGGCGGTACGGTCCGCCAGACTCAACATGCGCCGCCCGTCATCGCCACCGTCATCGCCGAGCAGTTCGACGAGGTCCGCCGACTCATCGGCGCCGACCGGAGCGCGGTCGACGACCAGGCCGCCGCCGGTAACGATCTGGCGTGCATCGAGCGCGAGTTGGCCGGGCCCACCCCCGACCCGGCCGCTGTCGACATGTTGCTGCGGCGGCTGGCAGGCCGGGTGACGGCCGGCACCACACTGGTCGGGGCCGTGCTGACACTCGCCGAGCTGATCAGTCGGCACCTGGGTTGACACGACATGGCGTGGACTGTCCGACTGGGCAACGATCGCGGCATCGTTGTCCCGATGACTCATCGGCAGCGAACCGCCTTTCACGCACCGACCGGTAGCGCGGAGGTGTGGGCGAGCAGCATGGCGATGGTGATCGCGGCCTGGCCGGTGCCGCTGAACTCCGGCAGGTATTTCTGCAAGGGGGCGTTGAGGTCTATTTTGCCCCGGTCGACGAGTTGCAGAACCAGTAGCGCGGTGTAGACCTTGGTGAGCGAGGCCAGGTCGAAGATCGCGTCCGGCTTCATCACCACCCGCTTGCTCGCGGCCAGTTCCACGGGTCCGGCCTTGTATCGCAGCGCATGCCCGACCGCCGCGTGCAGCGCCGTTTTGCCCTCCATCGTGACCAGCGCGACGGCACCGGCGTAGCCCGGGTGTTTCGGGTTGTCGGGGGTCGGCTTCAGGTACTTCGTCAGTCTGTTCTGCACGCGGGCCGCGTACGCCGGCAGGGCTGCGGCGCGGGCGTGGCCCGGCGCGGGTTTCGCCATCGCGGCGGAGGCCCTCGACGGTGCGCAGCGCGTTGAGCGAGGCCAGCCGCCAGGGCCTGGTCTCGACGAACGCGGCGTGGCGGCTCCGGCTGCCGCGCGGTGCCCGGCCGGTGGCGGTGGCCTGGACTCGGGAACGGGAGAAGTTGTGGCGGGTCGCCCTGCGCGGTCTGCGCCGCGGCGAGGCCGTCGCGGTACGCGGCACCGACGCGGCCAGCCTGGCCGTCGCGGCCGGGGTCGAGCTGAAGGTGATCCAGCACGACCTGGGCCACTCCAGCGCGCCGGGTCGTTCTACGGCACCCACTCGGTCGCCATCGACGGTGTTGCTGGCCAAACTCGATGCCGACGGCCTACCGGCCGCTGCGGTTGCCCGCCCAGGGCTGACCTCTGGCTGCGCGGGCTTGCGGCGGCCGGATCGTTCGGGCTGTGCCGGGCGCGGTCAGGCGGTCCGGGCCTTGGTCTCCACGCCGGCGAGCGTGGTGGGGCTGGATGCGGCGGGGTTCAGGTGGGGCGGCGGACGGCCTGTACGGCGATGTCGTAGAGGTCGAGCATGGCGGTCTGTCCGCGCAGGCGTACCCATTCCTCGTTGGCGACCTGCAGGCAGGTGATCGCGGCGGCGGCGATGGCGCGGGCTTGCAGGGTGCGGCGGTCGGTGTCGGGCAGTCGGGGCTCGATCAGCGGTGCGAACAGCTCTTGCCAGCGGGCTTGCTTCTCGGCGTGCCCGGCGCGCAGGATTCGTTGCCGAACAGCAGGGTGATGAATTCCAGGCGTGCTTCGGGGGTCATGCCGATCTCCTCGAGGGACTGGAACGCGGCGCGCAGCGCCGTCCAGGGGTCTTCGTCGGCCGGGCGTTCGGCCAGGCGGGCGCCAAGGCGGGCCTGCCCCCGCACACCGAGCAGCACATCGAGACCATGGCGCAACTGCACCACGCGAACCGCTACGACAGAGCCGCCACCGACGTCGAACGCATCACCGGCGAACGGCCCCAGACCGTCGAGGAGTTCGTCACCGCCCACAAAGACTTCTACCTCAGCTGGCTGTCGGGGACTGTAAAAAGTTCTTTTACAGTCCCCATGAAAGATCTGGGCTGGCAACTGGCTGGGCAGCTCGCAAACTTCTCAGACTTCGTCGGGCGATGTCGATAGGCACGATGTAGCGACGACCCGCCGATCGGGCTAGACCAAGGGAAATCCGCCTCATGGACGTCTTCAGCACATCCTGGAACCCCGACGCCGGCTGGTCGACCCCGTTCTTGCCGTTCGACAGCGAGAAGACCCTGGTGCTGGCCTTCGGCAGCAGGCTGCTCGCCGATGACCCGACTCCGATCCGGGAACTCTGCGCGGCGTTTCCGTCCTCCATCATCATCGGGTGCTCCAGCGCTGGCGAGATCATGGGCGATACGGTGTCCGAAGGCTCGCTGGTGGTGTCGGTGGTGCGGTTCGAGCACACCCGGATCAGCCGCGTCAGCGAGCAAGTGACCGATGCCTGCGAATCGTATGACGTCGGTTTCTCCGTCGCGAAACGGCTCGCTGCCCAGGAGCCCGACCTCCGGGCTGTCTTCGTGGTCTCCGATGGCCTCCGGGTCAACGGCAGTCCGCTGGTGGCGGGCCTGGCCGACGGTGCCGGCTCCGACGTGATCATTGCCGGAGGTCTCGCCGGAGACGGCGACCGCTTTGAACGCACCTGGGTCCTCGTCGACGGCGAGCCGCGCAGCGGCCACGTCAGCGCGGTCGGC
>NZ_QHHV01000362.1:0-12834 GCF_003947245.1 Actinoplanes sp. ATCC 53533
TCGTCGAGTTCGCCATCGGCACCGGTATGCGGCTGGGCGAGCTTCTCGGTCTGCGGGTCAAATCGGTGGATCTGTCGGCGAGCAAGCCGGTGGTGTACGTCGTGAAGACGCTGCATCGAGGTGGGAAGTTCGGTAAACCGAAGTCGGAGCGGTCCCGGCGGTCGATTCACCTCTCGCCAAAGATGGCCGTGCTGCTGGCACGGTTGATCGCCGGAAAGCGGCCTAGCGCCTTGGTGTTCACGTCGCCCGAGGGCAGCGCCTGGGATGCGAACAACTTCCGGTGGCGCTACTGGCGGTATGCGGTGTCGGCGGCGCAGCGCTGCCCCGAGCACCCGCCGGTACCGGTGAAGACCGGTAATGGCGCGGAGCTGGAGCGGGTGACGGCGGTGTCGGTGTCGACGTGCAGCTGCGAGTCGCGGTTGCACAAGCGGCCGCGGTTTCACGATTTGCGGCATACCCATGTTGCGTTGTTGCTGGACGCGGGGGCGGATTTCTACATGATTCAGCTGCGGCTGGGTCACGCCTCGATCAAGACGACGATCGACGTTTACGGCCACCGGATCGCGAGCGGTGATGAGCGACTTCTGGAGGCGTTGGACCGGCGGTTGCCGGGTGAGCAGGAGAAGCCGCGGAAGAAGAAGGCGAAGAAGAAGTCCAAGAAGAGGTTGTCGTCGTACGTCGATGGTTTGCCGCTCGCCGCGTAGTGCGGGGTGGCGGATTTGTTGGGCCGGCTCGTCGTAGGACGGGCGCGGGGTGTGGCGATGGCGTAGGAGGAGGTGTGAGGTACATGGGCATGGCAGCGTCCGGGCCGCAGCGTTCTGCGGCTGTTCGTGCCGGAGCAGGAGATCGGGGAGCTGCTGGTGGAGCCGGACGTGGCTCGACCGCGAACCGGGAGGTCGCGGGCGAGGTTCCCGGTTGCCTGCGGTGTGGACGAGTGGATCGGGTTGTCCCCGTGGCGGCTGTGGTCCGTGATGGGCGGAGTACGACCGTTGTTCGCGGGCAGGCAGTCGTGCCTTGGGGATCCGTTGTGCTGGTGCGGGCGAACGCGACGCGGGTGAGTGCTCTTGCTGCGGCGCTGGCGCCGCCCCGGCGACCGTTGCCGCTGGCTGTGCCGGTAGCGGTGCTGGTGGTGGCGGGCCTGGTGGAGTTCGGGACGGTGCAGGTGGCTGTCGCCGACGACGGCCGGAACGGTACCGCCGTTCTTGCGGGGTTCCTCGCGGTTGTGGTTGCTCTGTGTGCGGTCCTGGTCTGGTGGTGGCGAGGCGAGGTCGCTCGGCGAGGTCAGGTGGTGAGCCGGGCTTTGTATCTGTGGCGGCGGTGCTGGTACTGCCGCCGGTGCGACGCGGTGTCCGTGGTCACCACTGCCGGTTCGCATCTTCTGGCTTCGCGAGGCCTCGCGGCCAGCCTGATTTCGCTGGCCGCTCGCATGCGCTGGCAGGAGCGTTCGTAGACGCTCGCCCCTGTGGGGCAGCGATTCGATTGGGAAGTCACTTCGAGAAGGGAATGCAAGGACATGGATGGCTGGCAGAACAAGGGGCTGAGCGAGGCAGACGTCGTCCGGTTGAAGGCGGCCGCGTTGGCTCGGCCGCCGTGGCGGGCATTGGTCGACCTGATGGTCGAGCTGGGACTGCGCACGGGTGAGGTTTTTGGGCTTCGCGCCGGTGATGTGGATCTGGTGGAGCGGCGGTTGAGCGTGGTCGATCGCAGAGTTGGCCGGTTTCGGGTGGTGCCGCTTCCGGGCGACCTCGTGGAAGGTCTGTGCGGACTCGTGGAGTTCCTCGATGAGGAAGATCTGGTGTTCGGATGGAGTTGGTACAGCCCGCAGGTTCGGCGGGAGTGGAGGCAGCTGACTCGCGCAGCTGGCGTCGACGGGGCGCGCATGCACGACCTTCGGAGGACGTGCGTTGTGCGCAAGACGGCAGCATTGCGTGAGGTTCTCGGGATCGACCCTCGGAACTGGGCTGTCCTCTAGCGGCACAGCCGGCCGCGCGAGAAGGGTAGCCCGGTTTCGCCGTAGCTGCGGTCGTTGATGGTTTGGGGCGGGGCGGTGACATTCGCTGGTGGCGGGTGTTGCCGTCCCGCCCTTCCCAGAGGTTGTTATTGCCGCACTGTTCAGGGTCGGTGCCGGCGTGGTTCAACGCCGGCGAGGGCTGGATCCGGCAGGGTGCGCTGCCGCAGGTGGTTGCTCGGGACGTTTCATCGCGCTTGATGTCTCGTTCGTCTCGGCGGTTCTGCATTGACTCTGTCGGTCGGGTCGATCAGCCGAGGATTGCATTGGGATGTGACGTTGGGGACTTTCTGGGCAGCTATTCATAGATGAGTTGAATTCCTGCTGTGGTTAATGGTAGTGATGGGTATCCACGGAGCTTCTTCTTGATTCGGGAGTAAATCAGTATGGCAAAGCAAGTCATCACCCTGTTGACAGATGACCTCGACGGCGGCGAGGCGGACCGGACGGTCGAGTTCGGTCTCGATGGCGTGACCTACACAATTGATCTGTCCGAGAAGAACGCTGGGAAACTGCGGAAGGCGTTGGATCCGTACCTGGGCGCGGGGACCCGGGTGGGCCGCAGCGGGGCTGTTGGTTCCGGTCGGCGTCCGGTTGTAGCGTCGGCACGGTCGAATCGTGACGAAAACCAGGCGATTCGCGAATGGGCTGGCAAGAACGGCTACGAGGTTTCGGAACGTGGCCGGATCCCGAACTCGGTCGTCGAGGCGTACCGCCAGCGCTGATGCTGCCGTTGCCGTGCTCCCAGCCGCGGACATCGGTCAGCTGAGAGCGGATCATGAGGATGCCACCGCGAACTCGACGGGGATGAGTTCGCGGCGGCATCCATCTGTCGGTATAGGCCGGCTGGTCGTCGGTGGGCTCCCGTTCAAACTCACCACGCAGCAGCCTGTCTCCGACGGTCGATAAGATCGCGATCCACCGGCGGCAGGTTCAGATGCTTCGCCGGCCTCGGCAGGCACCGGACCCTGCGGCATCATTCCATCGACATCGTTCGGCACGAGGGGAAGACATGGGCGAACCGCAGTATGTGATTGGGCTGCCACGCGTTTTCCGGACAATGCCTTTAGCGTGTTTCACGCCGCTAATGTGTTGTCCGTGCGTCCGCTGAGAATTTCGTACGGCGTCTTATAGTCGAGCGCCGAGTGGATCCTTTGGCGATTGTAGTACAGTTCAACGTAGCGCACAATGGCGTTTCGTGCGTGGGCTTTCGTCGGGAAGACGGTCCGGTTGACCATCTCATTTTTCAGGCTGGCGTTGAACGATTCTGCTAGGGCGTTGTCCCAGCAGACCCCCGTCCGGCCGACCGAGGATCGCAGACCGAGTTTCTTCAGCGTCCGTCGATATTCGTGCGACATGTATTGGCTGCCGCGATCGGAGTGGAAGATCGCACCTGTCGGTATGGTGATGTTACGGGCTGCCATCTCAATAGCGTCGACGACCAACTCGGTGCGCATGTGGTCCGCGACCGCCCATCCGACGACCGCCCTGGAATAGCAGTCGATCACCGTCGCCAGGTATATCCAACCCTGCCACGTGTGCACGTACGTGATGTCCGCGACGAGCTTGGCGCCGGCGGCGGTCGCGGTGAAGTCCCGGCGTACCAGATCCGGCACCTGGGCGGCGGCCTGCTTGTCGGGACGGGTCGTGACCTGCCATTTCCGCGGTTGGGCCGCCCGCAGGCCGGCCTGAGCCATCAGCTGGCGGACCAGCTCCACGCTGCACCGGTGGCCGCGACGGCGCAGGATCTCGTGGACACGCCGGTGCCCGTAGCGGCCCTCATGACGGGAGAAGATCGCCGTGATCGCGGCCAGCAGGACACCACGGCGCGCCGCGGTCGCCGACTCCGGCCGGTCGCGCCACTCGTAATAACCCGACCGGGACACCTCCAATTCCGCGCACATCATCACGATGGGAAAGTCAGCCTTCTCGGCATCGATAAGCTCGTAAGCGTCGCTTACCGATGATCCTGAGCGAAGAAGGCCGCCGCTTTTTTCAGGAACTCGTTCTGCAGCCGCAACTCCCGGTTCTCACGTTCGAGTTCCTTCAACCGCGCCCGATCCGGCAATGCCAAGGGCTGTTCTTCCACCGGGTGACTCTTCCTATACGCGCTGACCCAATTACCGAGAGTGCCGTCCAGCAAGCCGAGTTCCCGCGCGACGACCGCGATCGGACGTGACGTCTCGATCACCATCTTCACCGCCTCATCGCGATACTCCTGCGAGTAGGACCGTTTCTGCCGCGCCATGCCCATCTCCATCCCAGACCGAGATCATATTAGATCCCCTGTCCGGAAACTTCGTGGCAGCCCAGATCGTGCACGATCGCCATGACACGGTGCCGAGCCGTACGCCCCGTGCAGGTGTACGACTGCAGACCCGATACGAGCCTCACGGACGTGCGGGACCGGGCCGAGGAACTGGCGCGGCAGGCGTCTTCGGGCGGCAGGCCGCGATAGACCTACCGTGTCGCTCAGCTCGTGTACGTCGATGAGTAGGACCTGCTGTGCATGAACCCTCCCTACGCCGCCCGCCGCTTCTCGCTAAGCGGGGTTAGTGGGAAAC
The DNA here is from genome assembly GCF_003947245.1 of Actinoplanes sp. ATCC 53533. Lineage (NCBI taxonomy): Bacteria > Bacillati > Actinomycetota > Actinomycetes > Micromonosporales > Micromonosporaceae > Actinoplanes > Actinoplanes sp. ATCC 53533. The sequence continues at coordinate 4,573 of NZ_QHHV01000362.1, forward strand.
GTCGGATCGCCGTCGGGTACGGTCGGCACCGCCATACCCGGCAGCCTCCGCGGCAACGCCGACCAGGGCGTGGTTGAAGACGCGGCTACGCCGCGTGCTCCACGGCGCACTCGTCGATCCATCGCGCCAGCAGGCTCAGCACGGCGAGTTGTTCGAGCGCGATCAGCTCGCCCAGGACAAGCTCTGGCATCGACGGCTGCGAGCCCTGCCGCCGCGTGCCGGGCCTCGTCAGGCGGTCATCACGGCCGCGCCGCGACGGATGCCGCTTCCTTCGTCGGGATCGTGTTGTTCGCCTGCGAGTGTCTGCAGGTAAACGAGGCACAGTTCGCCGAAGCCGGTCAGCTGCCGGCGTCCTTCCTCGTAGTCGATTAGTCCGTTGGGGAAGTCCTTGGTGATGCCAAGCGCCTGGAGCTTGGCGAGGATGGCGGGCAGCACCGCGGACAATTGCGGGACCCCGTTGTGGATCTGCTGGGGAGTCCATGGCCAGGGCCGGATGTTCTGATAGTGGTCGACGGCGGGATCGTCCGGCTCGGTGGCCAACAGTGCGAGCACCCGCAGGTGCACGGCTTCCAGTTGAGCCACCGCGTCGATCACGAGCATGGACTCGTCGACGACAGCGTCGTCGGTCGCGATCGCCCCGGCGGCTAGTGCCGCGGCGAGTGTGCGGATCTTCTCGCCGCTGACCGAATCCCCTGCCGCGTGGATTGCCCGTCGCAGCAGGTGGCGGTGCTTGGGGTCGGCAGCCAGTGCATCCATGAATCGCTCGGGGTTGACGCCGGCGTACGCAACCGCGTGCTCCATCATGTCGGTCGCGCTGCGCCGACGGTCGGCAAACATCTGGGCCAGGATCGGGATCTCCTTGACTGCCGCCCCGGCCGTCGCACCGGCGGGAAGAGCGAGCGGTCCGAAGTCAGCCGCAAGGGCCGCGGTGACCGTGGTTTGGACGACGGTGGCGGCCGCATCCGCGACGACGCGGGTGGCGGACTTCGCGATCACGTTCACGGCGCCAGTGTGCCTGGCCTCCGCCAGTTCGCCCGGCACCGGGCGGTCCGGGCGGCAGGTGAGGGAGGAGATCTCAGTGCCACTCGACACCCCTCGCCTGCGCAGGTGCGTACGGCAGCGAGAACACGGTGAGGTTGGCGGGGCACCAAGGTCGTTGCTTGTTCCTTCGATGGGCAGCGGCCCCGGGACCAGACGCCGAACCATTGCTCGGCGCCGTGGCCAACTCGTCGTCAGTGCGCTGGGCCGAGCCGGCTCGCCTCAGTCATTGGCGACTGTCCGGGGCATCTCTAGGTGGATCGAGGTGGTGCGCAACAGTAGTCAATGCGGATTGATCGAAGCCTCCCGACAGTGTCCGAAACCGGTACGGCTGCAGCATCTGCTGGCCGGCTCCGCGGGCAATAGTTCCGTCCGGGCGTCGAGCCGGGGCATCGAGGCGCTCGATGAGCCCGTAGGCGGCCAGTTGCTGGTGGGAGGCGTACACGTCACGGTGGATGCCGTACCACGTCTCGCGCTGGGGATCATTGGCGTACACGCCGCCCCGGCGGGCTTCGGGGTAGCGGGCTTCGAGGTCGCACAGCATCAGGTACGTGGTGATCTCTGCGGCGGACAGCACATGCACCCACCCGTTGAGGAAGAACGTGGCCGGCAACGTGACCGCCGTGCTGCGTCCGCTGACCGGTCCTGGCGGCCGGATCCAGGCAGGGTCGATAGGGCTGATGTCGTTGGTTAGCGGGATCGTGTAGGGGGACGCCCAGGGCTGGCCGGTTTTGCCGTCTTCCTGAAGGAGTCGAAAGTGGTCATACCTGCCTCTGAAGCCGGTCCGACCATTCAGCGCCACCAGCCTTTCCTGCTCGAGCAGGGCCAGGGCGCGCACCAGTTGGCGTCGCATACCCGCTGAGCGGGGTGCGGTAGCGGTGATGGCGGGCAGCAGATCGACCCAGGCGGTGTGCTGTCCGCTTCCGTACAGAAGCGGCCGCACGTTGTCGACAGCGAAGCCTCGTGGGCGGTGAGCCTGTGCCTCGAAGATCGCTATCAGGTACAGGTGAAGCGCCCACCCTTTCATCGGCGCCAGCGCTGCGGCAGGTGACGCAATGACCGAGGCGTCTGGCCCCGGGGTCCGAGACCGAACCAGGGCACGACGGATCAGGTAGGACGTCTGGTTCTGTCCGCCGCCCTCGTGAATGCGGCGCAGCTCGCGCTGCGCTCGGTCGTACACCCGCACGTGCGCGCGGAGCGCGCGACCTCGGTCACGATGACGCTGCCGATCGCGGACGTTCACGACTGCAAAGAATATTGTGACCGATCAGCCGCACCAAGAAGTTCCTTCAGCCAGAGCCACGCAGGGCGCAAGTTCGATCAGTACAGCGACCTGCACTTTCGAATCGCCCTCATGCGCGGCTGATCGGTCAGAAGCCGGTTTGGCCTGGGCAGATTGCGGTGCGACTGTTGCCATACCCGCAAGGAACACGCCCTGGCAGAGCGCCGGGCCGGCGGGTCCGGCGAAGGGAAATCATCGGTGAGCACGGTTGCTTTGGTGGGGTTGTACGCCGCGATAGCGACGTTGGCTGCAGTAGTCGTCGGAGCGATCTCGGGATGGCTGTCGTGGTTGGATGATCACCGCCTTGCGCGGGCGGTGCTGGTCGGCGGTTCGGCGTCAGGGGCAACGCTCGGGCTCGCGGTGGCGGTCGCGGCCATGCTGACCTGACAAGGAACTCCAGGACGAGGCCGTCGGGCGGCCCACCGGAACGCAGGGTGCCGCCTCCGGGCCGCCGCGTGGCGTTGAGGTCGTCGGTGAGGGCGGCGAGCGGGTCGACCGCCTCACGCACGTACCGCCAGGCAGTGCTCGTTCCTACAGCGAATCCGCCAGCGAGGAAGGCGTAGGTGTCGCCGTTACGCAGGTGGGCGAGGGCCAGCAACGCATGTTGCCCGGGATGCAGGCGTCGCCATCGGCACCGACGCTGGATGCGGTGGGCGCGAATCGGTCCGACCAGACGGTACGGGTGCGAGTGGACAGCGGAATCGCGGCAGGGTAGGACAGCAATGAGCTCCAGGTTGGGACATCGGATCTTGGTCGACTGCTGTCTTACCGGGAGTCTCACCTCACGCCGACTCCGGCCCTTCCACACCCGCCGTGACCAGCGCGATCACGATGGAAAAGGCTCAACATTCGTTGAAACGCTGTGGACTCCCTAAAGAAGGGTGCCTATTTGCTTCGGAAAGATAGAAAATGCCGAGAGTGCGTCTGAGCCGAGGTCTCCGAGATAGCCGCCGCGTAAATCAGCGATCAATTTCGCACCTGCGACCCTCCCAGGATCATTCAGTTTCACGAACAATTCTGCCTGTCGACGGGAATGTATCTCTCTCGCTGCGATGACGGCCGCTGAAATATTGCCTGCGGCAAGTGCTGATGCGCCGATGTGCCATAGACTTTCCACGGACGACGGCGCTGCCGGGCGTTCCTTCGTTAGCTCGACCAACATGTCTATTCCAATGCGGCTATGCGCCGTTTCGAAACGACATGATGCGGCAACAAGTGTGCCGACAAGGAACACCGAACGCTCCGAATCTGCCGAGTTCTCGGCTGTACGCGCGAACCACTCAAGCACGCTTCGCCACAGTGTTCCGTTACCGCGATTCAGAGCATGCAGCCCAATCTTCCACGCGATCTCCATCGATTTCGTTGCGGAGGTCTGCGGACTAGCAGGAGGAAGCTTGTGTAGCAGCATGTCCCCAACCGCTTCGGCTTTGCCCGTGCTGCGCAACATTGTGTCTATAATCATTAGTCCGAGTTCTGAGAGGCGCGCGTCATGGCTAGCGGATGCGGCTACGCCCACATCAACCACTTCTTTCAATGCCGGATTTACAGGACCGAACTCAGCATCACGCCGCCGAAATTCTGCTGCGGTTGACGCAACGTTCGTTTGATCTGAGCGCGAAGCTTCAAACGCCGCAGCCCGCCGAATCTGGCGCTGTGCACTGCGGCGGCGAGCCCACCGCGCGGAGGAAATGTGGATCTGCACTAAGCGCAACGCACATTGGCCAACACTTCTCGCAGCCGAGATTTCTCCAGCTTCCGCAAGCTTGTTGGACAAGCTGAGCATCGACACGACTGACGACGATACAAAGTCCGCGTGCGCCGGGGTCTGACATCTTACGACCCTCCGGGCCTGACGAAGCAGTTTGGCGTCGATGACTTGAGTCCGTCCTGGGACGAGACTCAGGACATCCTCATACGCGTCTTTTAGCGTGCCAATTCCGGTGGCAATACGAATTCTAAGCCCTTGTCTGAATTCGGACCGTTCCAACAAAACTTTCAGGCGGTGGCGGGAGAGCATGAAAAAGCCACGCGATTTTTGCTCAACGCTCTCCGATCTCTCGCCGACCACGTGTTCGATCGTCTTTGCCACGACAGGTATGGAGTCAAGCGCTTGACTCATCTCCATCGCCGTCGCCTGGAGTCGGCCAAAGCGGCGACCATACGCTGCGAACCGGGACTGCCAAAGCGACGTAAAGGCTTCTGCCGCCTCGACTGCATTGGTTCGTCCAATCCAGCGCAAGACGGCCACCGTCAAAGAGAGACCGAATATTACTGCAGCACATACTGAAAGCCAAGCAAACGCTGCATTGAGCCGATCATTCGAAGGCAACTTGAATGCTGGAATCAGCACACAGAAACTTGAGACATAGGCAACGGTCAGCTGCCAGGGCTCGCCGCTGCCAGAGTCACCCCGACACCGGCGTATTTGACCAGCTGACGCCATGAAAGTCCCGAGCGCTCAGCGTCCTCAGCATTTTCGTTTACTCAAAGCGGACCTCTCATCGATCCAGCAAGATGTGTCAACCGACCATCGAAGGACGCCCTGAACGGAGGATGAATTCCAGCCCAGCGGGCAGCCAACAACGATCCTCCACATGCCGAAGTTCGACGGTGACGCCACTGGCGGCGTGTGTGCGTTACCAAGTGGTGCACACTCCACGAGCCGGATGACCGGAAGCCTTGTCGACACTGCGTCAATCACTCGGCGTGGCCGGCGATCGCTATCGCTCGATGGCGCAACAGGGAGCAGCCTGGTTGGACCCCACAGCGCCGGTTGCGGCGGGTAAATCGTCTTCGGCGCTTGGGTGCTGACCCTACCCGGCGCAGGCGGCGCCGCCGTGCTGTACCTGCTGCTCAGCGCCGTCCTGGAGAAGTGAGGAAGCCCACCAGGACCCCCACCGGCGAGCGGCTCCGCTACTACGGTCCAGCACGCACTTCACCCCGACGACGGGGCCTGTCTGATGGAACTTGTCGCGCTGCTCGCCGGGGAACCCTTTAGCGACGCACCCACCTGCACCGACGCCGCCCTCGCGACCATCGCCCGCGTCGTCAACGACGAAACGTCCGACCCAGCCCGGCAGACCCTCGCGCCGCCGGCCGTGGACCTAAATTCGGTTTCACGGTTCCTCTGATGGCACATTTGCCCACCAGTTGGGCGTTAGGCCGCTGGAATGAAGCGCCGGAAGGGGCGCACAGGTGAGTGTGGCAGTCCGATCAGGTGAGTGCTTCATCCTCGTATTCGAACCCGACGATGAAGTCGTCCGCGAACCGCACGGTCATGAACTGCCCCGCGCGCCTGCGCCCGCCTCCGCCAGTCGACGCACAGGTCGTAGACATAATGCAACAGCAATGCCCGGGAGATCAGATCTCCCGGGCGTTGCTGTTTCGCACCAGCCGAGGTGGCGATACAAAAAGGATACTCCACCCATGACGGACACACAAACTGCGGGTCGCACGTTGACCACTAGAGGGACTCACCATCCGCCCGTGGCTCTCCTGGTATTAGTGGTCATCAGAACTTTCAGCGTCCGCCAGCAGCGAAGGTATCGATTGCCTAAGTGCCACCGCTACCGGGGAGCAGCCATCCCGAATCCGTGGCCCAGCCCGGGATGAGGACAAAACCCAGGCCCTGAACAGGGCTTGGGGAGCGCCCGGCGCCCGGAAGCGGGCACGCCGGGCGTGGGAAGCGGCCCGGGGAAACGGATCGGGTCGACAAGGCCGGAACCACGCCCCGGATCGACTTCACCACCCACAGCAGCAAGCGGATCTGTGCTCTGATCGCCACCCGCCGTCGGCCGACCGTCGTCCGGCTACCGGCCTACGGACCGGGCCTCAGCCCGACTGAGGGCATCTGGTTCTGGACGAAACGCGCATCACCAACGTCGCCCTCCACGGCGTCGATCCTCTCGCCGACATCGTCAGCGGGCTACCTGCCTGCCAATATCAGACCGGCCTCACCGCCAGCCTCCTCGCCCAGACCCGGCATGACACATGAGCCGCGAGCCCCCATGATCAGCCAGACGCCAGCCCTTCAACCTCTGTGGTGCTGCCCACAGTGGCGCTTCCGCTCCTCGACAGCGTGGGCACCCGGAACTCTCATCTCGCGGATCAATAGCCCGGCCTGCACATGTCCCCACCAACGCCACGCCACGCCACGCCACGCCCTCATGCAACGTCGATGCACCGCTCGGGGACGCCGTGGGTCGCTAACCCTTGACGCGGAACTCATCCATATCTTCTTCCACGCCGTTTATCGCGGCGTTTCCGAAGTCGACTGCAGAACCAAGGATGCGAGAATGCGCAAATTTGCCCTTCGGACCGAAAAGATGAAGCAAGGATGGACATCAACCCGAGCATTCATCGGCCGTTCGGAGGAAGGAGCAGCATTCCCGAAATCATTCTCGGGTTTCCCGCTCGACAGCCACGACACAAACATCACCTAATCGGGTTAATTCAGGCGAAACCCCGCAGTCCAGACGTTGAATTGTGGTGTTGTGGATCTAGCGGTAAATGTCCCCCAGAAAAGGTGGTTCCATGAGTAAGGCAACACGAATGCTGGCCATGGCCGGAATGGCGCTGGTCGCCGGCGCGACGTTCAGCGCAGCTCCCGCAACGGCGTCGACGTCGACCGCCCAGGGAACCACGGCAGCCAAGCAGAGCACCCAGCAGCAGGCCGATGCCGCCCGCGGCCGCGACTGGGTCGTCGGCTACTACCGCACCCGCCGCGAATGCGAGCGAGTCGGCTCGATCGGTGAGCGCTTCAACCGCTGGGACGACCACGAGTGCGAGCGCGTGCGTCGTGGCTTCCGGACCCTCTGGCGCCTCGAGGTCGAGCAGGACTGGCACGGCGGCGGCCACGATTGGAACGACGGTCACGGCAACGGCGGACCGGGTCACGGCAACGGCAACGGCGGACCGGGTCACGGCAACGGCAACGGCGGACCGGGTCACGGCAACGGCAACGGCGGACCGGGTCACGGCAACGGCAACGGCGGACCGGGCAACGGCGGACCGGGCAACGGCGGACCGGGCAACGGCGGACCGGGCAACGGCGGGCCGCGTCGCTGACGCCTAGCGCCACCTGACCCGACTGAACGTCGCCGGTCTGCGGAACTCCGACCGCATGCCGGCGCCATGCAGGCCACACCCCAGATCCGGGGGTGTGGCCTGTGTTCGTTTCGACTCAGCTCGTGCTTGGTGCACAGGCAACGCACGCACCGCCGGTGTTCTCGCTCATCGCGGGATCTCGCTTTTCGCCGAGTCTCGAAGCAACAGCGGGTGTGGCGCGCATCGACCTGCAGCCGCGAGCCGCCGACGGCACCGAACACTTTGTGCGAGTTTCGCGGCCAATGCCTTTCCGGTCTCGATTGGAGAGATGCCGGACGCCTGTGCCCAATGCAGGACGATGGTCGTCGCGGCTGATCACGCCGAGTGGGCCAGTCAGATCAAGACCGGCGTTTCGTGTGACGCGGGCCGCGTCATCGTTTCGGCCCCATATAGGTCCGCCCTATGAGCGCAGGATCCGGGCGTTGAGCGCCATGTTGGCGGCAAACTGGTCGTTGACTACCTGGTGGCTCTCCAGCCGGAGTTGGGTCGCCGGGTCGTAGCGGCCCAGTTTCACGAAGCCGTCGGAGAACCACCCGTTGTCGGCGCCGGTGCCGTCAACGTAGGAGCGGTAGGTCTGCCCGCCTGGCCAGATCACCTTCGTTAGCAGCGCTGAGAAGGCCGCCATGTCGGCGTCGGTCCATTGCTGGCCGCGGTCGCGTGCCTCGACGACGTACGCGATGACCGCGTTGGCGTGGCTCACGTCCTGCCCGGGGCGCCGTGCCGATCCCCAGAAGTCGCTCCAGAAGTACGCGGTGGGCTCCGTCGGATTGCGGCGCAGCTGTCCGCGGAGGCTCGCTTGTAGGCCGGGCAGATGCAGGTCGATGTTACGGACCACC
>NZ_QHHV01000363.1:0-3827 GCF_003947245.1 Actinoplanes sp. ATCC 53533
CCCGACCTGGGCGGCGAGTTCCGCCGGCCGGGCTGGTCCTTCGGCAGCCGCCATTCATCGATCCGGGCACCGTATCGTCGGACCATCGCCGCGTCGACGTGCTCAGCCGCCCACCGCTGGGGGGGGTGCCGCCACCGTCAGGGCTTCGAGGGCCGCCCGCAGCGTCTCACCGACCATCTCCAGACGGTTGAGATCACGAACCGCGGCCATCACATACGTCGCGTCGGTGCGCAGCCGACCCCGGGCTTTGACCAGGCCCTGCTCGACCAGCCGGTCCAGGAGAGTCTGGAACGCCACACCCTGCAGATCATGGGTGACCAACCGGGTCCGGAACTGTGACAACACACTGAAATCAAAACCCGGATCCGTCAACACCAAACCCAAACAGTATTTCCAGTCGATCCGCCCCCGGACCGCGTCAGCGGCCTGCCGGTCGGTGAGGTTCTCCGCGAACTGCAACACCGTGACCATCGCCAACTGCCCCGGCGAGATCCCCGGCCTGCCACGAACCCCGAACGCATCGACGAACGCCCCATCGGTGAAGACCTCACCCAGCTCATCACGCACCCGCATCGCCAACGTCGGCTTCCTGAACGCCGCCCTAGCCACCACCGCAGTCTGCACATCAACCTCCGGCAACGGACGCGGACGCATCGACACCGCTACTCACCTCACCCAGGACACCAACCACCAACGACGACCTATCCTCACCGGGCAGAACAACCACGTCACGGACCACAACCGGCGCGCCGCGAATTAGGCAACAGGGTCGGGAAGCAGAGCAAAGGGCGAACAACCACCACTACCCCCGCCGGCCGAATGTGGCGGTGCCGGAGAACAACCGTCGTGGAGGTTCCTACAGTCAGGTGCCGGTGGCCGCGCCGTCCTGGGTCGTCGTGCCCGGCTGGGTGCCCTGCTGCTGGGTGCCGCCCTGCATCGGCCCACCGCCGCCCGGGACACCGCCCTGCTGGGTGCCGCCCTGCTGGGTGCCGCCCTGCTGGGTGCCGCCCTGCTGGGTCGTGGTGGCGAGGTTCGTGTCGGTCACCGTCGTGGCCGTCGCCGTGTTGCCGGAGACCGTCGCCACCACGCGGACGGTGTGGCCGGTTGCCACGTCGGCGATCTGGTCGGCGCCGTTGTCTACCGTGGTCGAGGTGCCGACCACGTATGTCTTGCTGTAGCCGTCCACGCTCTTCACCGTTATCGAGGTCGCGCTGACCGCGGACACCGTGCCGGTCTGGCTCTCCTGCGTGACGTAGCCGCCGTTGCCGTCCGACACCACGTATGTGCCGTGCAGGGCTGCCGCCGTGCCTCCGCCGCCACCGAGACCACCGCCCCGGCCGCCGCCGGTGGGAGCCTGGCCGCCGCCGGGAGCCTGGCCGCCGGTGGAGCCCTGGCCGCCGGCACCGGCGAAGCCCTGGCCGGTCGCGCCGGGCGGGCCGCCTGTGGTCGCGGCGCTGCCGCCGTCGTTCGTGCCCAGCACGGCCGCGGTGATGCCGGCGGTCGCGACCACCGCCGCGACGATGGCACCCGCCACCGCGATCTTCACCCTGGGTTTGCCGGCACCGGGCGGCTGCGCCGTGGCCTGGTCGGTGCCCGCCGGCGGCGTCCACTCGGGCGGGCCGCCGGTGCCGGGCGCCAGGGGCTGGGACGTCGCCGGGTATACGTCGACGATCGTGGGCTCGTCGAGCCCTGGGGCCCGGAACCTTTCGGTGGGGTGGTCGTTTGTGGTCATCGGTTCGGGTCTCCCTCTCCTGAGCTGTGGTGCTACCCAGAAGAGTCGCCAGGCGCGCTATGACCTGCCTGTGCGCGTGTTAGGCGGACGGTGTGGCTTGCGGTGCCGGCGGCAGGTCGTCGAGGAAGTCGCCGGTCGGCGCGAAGAACAGCGAGCCGGTCCGGGCGGTGGAGAAGTCCAGGATGCGGTCGTGGTTGCCGTACGGGTCGCCGAGGAACATCCGGCGCAGCATCAGCTCGGGCACGTCCGGGGTGGCCGCGTACGCGATGTAGTAGGTGCCGAATTCGCCGGCCGCGACCGAACCGAACGGCATGTTGTCGCGCAGGATCTTCAGCTCGTTGCCGTCCGGGTCTTCGACGGTGTTGAGCGCGACGTGCGAGTTCGCCGGCTTGTCGGCGAGCTCGATGTTGTCGAGCTTGGTTCGGCCGATTGCCGCCTCCTGCTGCTCGACGCTCAGCTCGTTCCACGCCGCCATGTCGTGCACGTATTTTTGCACCATGACGTAGCTGCCGCCGGCGAACGCCGGGTCCTCGTCGCCGACCAGCACGGCGTCGGACAGCGCCGGGCCGACCGGGTTCTCGGTGCCGTCGACGAAGCCCAGCAGGTCCCGTTCGTCGAAGTATTTGAAGCCGTGGGTCTCGTCGACGATGTCGGCGGCGCCGCGCAGCCGTTCGGCGATCTTCGCGGCCAGCTCGAAGCAGACGTCGATCTGGCTTGCGCGGAGGTGGAAGAGCAGGTCGCCGGGGGTCGCGGGCGCGGTGTGCCGGTTGCCCTTCCACTGCCGGAAGGGGTGCAGCTGCGCCGGCCGTGGGCCGGTGCAGAGCCTGTCCCACAGCTGCGAGCCGATGCCCGCCACGCAGGAGAGCCCGGCGGCGGGCACCCGGAAGCCGACCGCCCGCTGCAAGGCGCTCAGCTCCTCCAGCAGGTCACGGACCGCCGGGACGCCGTCCTCGCGCACGGTGGCGACGAGGAAGATCGCCGCGTCGGTGAGCGGGCTGAGCACCGCCTGACTGTTGACGGTGGGTCCGACCGATCTTGGCGCTGTCACCAGCGCATCTTAGCCTCGCGAAAGATATTGACTACCGCCTATCTATGTAGTTTGTTAACAGTATGACGCCATCCGGTCGCAAGACGGCAACACTCGGTGCTCTGCTCATGGTCGCGGCGACCGCGCTGGTCCAGGCGCAGACCGTTACGGCGGCGCGAGCCGCCACCGTCTGCAACCGCTACTGCGACGGCCGCGATCCGGCTTTGTCCCCGTCCGACCGCGTCCCGGTGACCACCACGCTCTACGGCCGCGCCTTCAAGGTGCACGTGAACGACACCGACGCGATGGCCTGGGGTTCGGTGGAGAACGGCCAGCCCGGCGATGAGGTGTGGCTGGACCGTTCCTTCGACGGCGGGCGCACCTGGCCGGATGGCAGCCGGCTGGGCTTCACGACGATTCCGGCCGGGGCTACCGGCCGGCGCACCGGAATGGTCAATGTCGACGACTGGAACGCCACCGGCGTCGGCGCGGTGCGGGCCTGCGGAAAGGCCGGCGACCGGGCCGAGATCGTCTGCACGGCCTGGGCCCGGAGCACCTGGAATGCCTGGGACCGGCGGACCGCCGCGGCGACCGCGCTCATGATGCGCTTCGACCGCGGCACCGGGCTCTTCGACACGAACGGCTGGTGGACCGGCGCGAACGCGCTCACCGCGGTCATCGACAACATTCGGCGCAGCGGCATGCGTAGCTACCAGTACGCGATCGCGGCTACTTACGACAAGAACGTGAACGCCCGGCAGGGACAGTTCCGCAACGAATACCTCGACGATACCGGCTGGTGGGGGCTGGCCTGGGTGGCCGCGTACGACGTGACCGGCGACAGCCGCTACCTGAACACCGCCCGGGCCGACGCCGACCACATGTTCAGTTACTGGGACAGCAGGTGCGGTGGCGGCGTCTACTGGCGGACCGACAAGACGGTCAAGAATGCCATTCCGAACAGCCTGTACATCCAGCTGAACGCCGCCCTGTCCCAGCGGATCGCCAATGACACGGTCTACCGGCCAGCGCGCGCAGGCCGGCTGGTCCTGGTTCCAGGGCACCGGC
>NZ_QHHV01000364.1:0-5490 GCF_003947245.1 Actinoplanes sp. ATCC 53533
ACACCAGGCGCCCTATCCACGGTCCAATCCTCACGCCCGATGCAGGCCACGGCGGCGATGATCCAGGGTTCGCACACATATGCCGTGATTCTATGGGTGGCAGCATATCGTCCGCGTACCGAAAACCACATACGTGCCGACAACACCACGCTGCGTTGACTGGCGTCATGAGTCAGCCCGACCACCGTAGTACGACTACCGAATCTGACGGTGCCCTCCGCGGCCGCGTGACAGTGTTCGATGACAGGTATCCCGGCGTGGCCAACCTCGACCCAGATCTGCTCCAGGCCCTGCGCGAAGCGGCGATGGCCGCCGCTGACGACGGCGTCGAATTCTACGTCAACAGCGGCTGGCGCTCCCCGGCGTACCAGAATGAGCTTCTTCGCGAGGCGGTCTCGAAGTACGGCTCGGAAGAGGAAGCCGCCCGATGGGTCGCCACCGCCGACACTTCCGCTCACGTGTCCGGGAACGCGGTCGACATCGGGTCTTCCGACGCCACAGCGTGGCTGTCGGAGCATGGCGCCAAGTACGGACTGTGCCAGATCTACAGCAACGAGCCGTGGCACTACGAACTGCGTCCCCAGGCGATCGATCATGGTTGCCCACCCATGTATGCCGACCCCACACACGATCCGAGGATGCGGCAGCGGTCGGCGCTTTCGGTCGATCCCGTTCCGACCTCGTGAGCCGCTAGAGCCGGGCCGGGCGCTGCTGTCCAGCCGCTCAATGCGGACGGTTGGACGGGTTCGATGCTCGCCGGCGGATCGGGCCGCATTCCGCGCATTGTCCATGCTCGATCAGTCCGGGCATTACCGCGCACCGGTAATCTGGCCCGATGAATGGTCGAGTGGCGCGTTCCTGTGGAGGGCGTTGACATGTTCTTGCGTCTCACTGTTGTCGTCACCCTGGTGGTATCCCTGACGTCTCCGGTCGCGGCCGCCGAGAGGCGGTCTGATTGTGACTGGACGCAGTGGGGGCAGAACGCCGCGCATTCCGGGCAGTTGTGTGTAGCGGGTCAGCGTGATCTGCGGATGCTCGCGCGCATGGTGGTCGATCCCTTCGCGGAGCAGGAGGCCGGCGAGTCTCAGTCCGGGGGCTATATCCCGGTGCACCTTCCCACGCCGCTGGTCGATGGGGACGGGAACGTGTTCGTGTTGCGCAAGGGCGGTTCGTACGTCAGCTGTGACTCGCCGGGTTCGGGCGTGCCGGCTCCCTGCGGGCGCGATATGGGGAACCTGGAGCGGCAGACGTGGTCGGTGCAGGCCTTGCGCTGGCATCATGACCGGCTGGTCCCGACCTGGTCGTTCACCTCGGACTGGAAGCCCAGCCGCATCGTCGGGAGGGAAAGCCTGTTCCAGTCCGCGATGAGCAAAGACTTCGTCTACGTTCCCGGCGCGGGCGGGACCGTCTTCCAACTGGCCAAGAGCAGCGGTCGGGTGGTTCACCGGATCAACCCGTTCGGCGGCACCGTCGATCCGGCGGCGTTCGCCTCCGGCGGACTCACCCTGGACCAGCACGGCACCCTGTTCTACAACGTGGTGCGAAACGAGCCGACGCCGGGCGGGCTTGCCGACGTGCATGGCTGGCTGGTGCGGGTCGCCCGGGACCGGAAGGTCAGTAAGGTCGACTACCGCACGCTCATTCCTGGCGCGCCGCGGCCTACGGACCTCTGTTACGACGAGTTCACCGGGGACATGCCGTATCCGCCGGCGCCACAGCCCGACGGAACGCCGACACTGCCCGTGCGAACGCCGTGCCTCTCGCAGCGTGCCGCGATCAGTGTCGCCCCGGCGGTCGGTGCCGACGGCACCATCTTCGCCGTCACCCGGGCACATCTCCGCCGTGGCGGACGGAACTACGGATACGTGGTCGCACTCAACCGCGACCTCACCTTGAAATGGGCGACCTCGCTGCGGGGCATCCTCAACGACGGCTGCGGTGTGCTCGTCCCCTACGGCACCGACGACCCCTTCCAGTGCCGCCCCGGCACGGCGCTCGGTGTCGACCCGTACACCAACCTGCGACCGGCCGGCGGTGTGGACGACGGCAGCACGGCGTCACCAGTGGTGCTGCCCGACGGCAGCGTCGTCTACGGAACGCGGAACTCTTACAACGGTCAGCGCGGGCACCTCATGAAGTTCGACCGCACCGGCCGCTACCTGGCCAACTTCGACTATGGCTGGGACATCACGCCGGCCGTGTACCGCCACGACGGCACGTACTCGATGTACATCAAGGACCTGAACTACGACGGCGGGCCGTACAACATCACCCGGCTCGACGCCGACCTCAAGCGGGAGTGGTCGTACGCCAGCACCGAGACCAGGACCTGCGAACGGCTGCCGGACGACACCGTGAGCTGCGTCGACGAGGGGAATCACCCGGACGGCTTCGAATGGTGCATCAGCGCCCCGGCCGTCGATCGCAACGGCACCCTCTACGGTCTGTCCGCGGACGGCCACTTCTACGTCGTCGACAGCAAGGGCCGCCAGCTCGAGAAGGTGTTCCTGTCCAAGACCATCGCCTCGGCCTACACGCCGGTATCGATGGATTCCCGCGGCCGGGTGTACGCACAGAACAACGGCGAACTGTACGTCCTCGGGAAAGGGTGACCGCTGGTCCGCGGTATGAGTGTCACGCGTTCGGAACGTGATGAAGGAGACCGGAGATGTCCGAGGACGCTGACGCCGGCCGAATCGTGCACCAAGCTGTCGACCGGCGTGCTCTGCTGCTTGCCGCCGCGGGGATCGTGGGGCTTGCCGGCTGCACGGCGACCGAGCCGGCCGGGGCGACGAAGCCGGCCGTGCCGGGGCGGCAGGCGGTGCCGGAGCGGCAGGCGGTGGCCCACCAGCCCGGTGTGGTGACGCCTCCGTTTGTCGAGACGGAATACGTGGCCTTCGACGTGACGGCACGGGACAGGAAGGGGCTCGCCGAAGCCCTCCGGGCGTTGAGCGCGCCGGCGGCCGGCGTGACCGTGACGATCGCCGCGGGCGCCTCGCTGTTCGACGGCCCGTTCGGCATCGAGGGCCCGCGCCGGCTGACCCGAATGCCGTCCTTCCGCGGCGATGTCCTGGATCCTCGGTGGTGCCATGGCGACCTGCTCGTGCAGTTCGATGCGGACACCCGGGAGCGGATCGCGGCCGTGCTGGCCAGGCAGCCCCCGAACCTCAGGCCCCGGTGGCGACTGGCCGGCACGCGAGGGCAACGCAACCTGTTCGGGTTCGCGGAGGGCGCGGGAAACCCGGACTCGACGAACACCGAGTTGATGGACCGCTGCGTGTGGGTCCAACCCGACGACGACGAGCCGGCGTGGTGCGCGGGCGGCACATACCAGGTCGTGCGGCTGATCCGGCTGGCCTTGCCGATCTGGGAGGCGCAGCCGACCCATGTCCAGGAACGAGTTGTCGGCCGGCACAAGGACACCGGGGCCGCACTCGGCCAGTCCACGAAGGAGGCGCTGCCGGAGTTTCTCGCCGACCCCGACGGCGCGGTTATCCCGCTCGACTCCCACATCCGCCGCGCCTATCCGCGCACCGGAAGGGAACGCCCGATCCTGCGCCGTGGCCACTCCTACCGCCGGGCCAAGACAGACGTCGGCCAGATCTTCGTCTGCTTCCAGCGCGATGTGGAGCTCGGCTTCGCCACCGTCCAGCGCAGGCTGGCCGGCGAGGCGCTGGAAAAGTACCTCCGGCCGTTCGGCGGTGGCTACTACTTCGTGCTGCCCGGCGGAGGCGACTTCGCCGGGCAGGCCATGCTGGCGTGACTGACGGCGGGAAGGGTGTCGCCGGCACGAATCGGGTTCCGACATGCCGACGATTCGCGCCGGCTCGTACCATTGAGAGCATGCGCGTGTTGGTCGTCGAGGATGAGTCCTACATGGCGGAGGCCATCCGTGACGGGCTGCGCCTGGAAGCGATCGCGGCCGACATCGCCGGTGACGGTGACACCGCGCTGGAGCTGCTGAGCATCAACGCCTACGACATCGCCGTACTCGACCGGGATATCCCCGGCCCTTCCGGCGACGAGATCGCCAAACGCATCGTCGCCTCCGGCAGCGGCATGCCGATCCTGATGCTCACCGCCGCCGACCGGCTCGACGACAAAGCGTCCGGGTTCGAGCTCGGCGCCGACGACTACCTCACCAAGCCGTTCGAACTGCGAGAGCTCGTGCTCAGACTGAGAGCACTCAACCGCAGGCGCGCACACAACAGACCACCGGTACGGGATATCGCCGGCCTCCGACTGGACTCATTCCGCCGCGAGGTCTACCGCGACGGTCGCTACGTCGCACTGACCAGGAAACAATTCGCCGTGCTCGAGGTCCTCGTGGCCGCCGAGGGCGGGGTCATCAGCGCCGAAGAGCTCCTGGAACAGGCATGGGACGGAAACGCCGACCCCTTCACCAACGCCGTACGCATCACCGTCTCGGCTCTGCGCAAACGACTCGGCGAACCCTGGATCATCGCTACGGTGCCGGGCGTCGGATACTGTATCGACATAGGACGAGCTGCCGACGACCGAGGCGCGCAGCGCTGATAGGCGTCAGCCTGTTCATGCTTTCATTCTGTCCATGCCCTTCCCGCTTTCGAAGTTCATGCAGTTGATGAGACTGTTTTCGACGGTGTCGCTCAGCGCATGGTGGGTGTAATAGGCCAGGTGCGGACTGATGAGCACATTCGGAAGCTCTTGTAGCCGCAACAGCGCCTTGTTCTCGATGGGCTTGTTTCGACGGTCGGTGTAAAATATCCCCTCCTCTCCTTCGAGGACATCCAGTGCCGCACCACCCAGTCTGCCGCACTCCAGCGCCGGAATGAGGGCCTCGGTGTCGAGAAGTGCACCGCGCCCGGTGTTGATGATGAACGCGCCGCGCTTCATCTGCGCGATACGTTGACGGTTGAGGAGATGGTGCGTGCCCGCGGTAAGCGGAGTGTGGAGCGTGACAATGTCGCTCTGCCGCAGCAGTTCGTCGAGCGGGACATAGTGGGCGGAGGTCGCACGGCGATTGTCGTAGGCCAGCACGCGGCAACCGAAAGCCCGCAGCCTGTCCAGGACCGCTGAGCCGATGCGTCCCGTTCCGGCTACCCCGACGGTCAGATCGCGCAGTTCCTTCCCGCGCGCGTCGCTCAGTCTGTAGTCATGGGCATCCGTGCGGCGGATCATGGCCTTCGCGTGGCGCACGGCCATCAGCATCAGCATCAGCGTGTAGTCAGCCACACTGTCCGGCGAGTAGGCGACATTGCCGACGGAGATGCCGACGCTTTCCGCATACCCCAGATCGATGTGATCGTAGCCGATGCTCCGTGTCGAGACGTACTCCACTCCGGCCCGGCCAAGTGCGAGAAGTGTGCTGTTTGTGACTTGAGTCTTATGGCCGACGCTGATGCATCGGTTGCCGAATACCAGATCGACATTGGCCTCGGACACCGCTGCCCCGGTGATGGTCGGCAGGACGCCGAAGCGACGCGCCTGCTCACGGAACAGGACGGCCTC
>NZ_QHHV01000365.1:0-4028 GCF_003947245.1 Actinoplanes sp. ATCC 53533
GGGGCGTGGGGGCGTGGGGGCGTGGKGGCGTGGGGCGTGGGGCGTGGGGCGTGGGGCGTGGGGCGTGGGGAGTGGGGCGTGGGGCGTGGGGCCGGGTTCGGGTTCGGGGTTCGCCGTGAGGCGGGGCTGGTGGTGGGCTTGTCGGGTGCGGTGTTGGTGTCGCCGTCGTGGATTGCGCGACGAGGGTTCAGCGGTCGCGGTCCCTCGTCGCTGTTGAGGTTGGTGGGTCTGGCGGCGGCTTGGTTGACGGTCGACTCGATCAGGGTCTGCTGGGTGGGCGTTGGCGTTTGGTTGCGGTTGTCGGCGGTGTGGTTCGTCGGGATGGCGTGGGCGGCTGTCGGTTGTGGTTGTTCGCGGCATGGGGTTCGAGGGGCCCAGCCATCGGTTGTGGTTGTGGGCGGCTTGGATCGATACAACGCGTGTGTAGCCACCGCCTCAGGCCGTGAAGCGGTGCCCGGATGCTCCGGGAGCGACTCAGCGCAACTCGTGGGTCCTATTGGCGGCGGTGGAAAGTGTTGCGTTGGGGGCGGCGTTCGGGGTCGATGGTGAGCGGTGGGAGGAATTCGGGGTGGCCGTCGGGGCCGAGACGGGCCTGCCAGCCGCTGTCGTTGTGTAGCAGGCGGTGGTGTCGGCGGCAGACGAGGCAGGCGTTGGCCAGGTTGGTGGTGCCGCCGTCGGTCCAGGGGATCAGGTGGTGTCCCTCTGTCCAGCGGGCTGGTCTATCGCAATGCGGAAAGCTACAACCGTTGTCGCGCAGGATCAGGGCTCGGCGTAGGGGGCCGGTGAACAGTCGTCGTGCCCGGCCGAGGTCGAGGACTTGGCTGTCGCCGCTGAGCACGGCGGGCACGATGTGCGCGTCGCAGGCCAGGCGTCGGGCTTCGGCGGCGCTGATCGGGGCGCCGGTGTCCAGTCGCCCCACCCCGCCACCGGTGCCGGCGTTGGTGCCGGCAGGGTCGTGGAGGCTGGTGCTGGTGTGGGTGATCGTTGGGGGTGCCTGGTCGCAGGCCTGACCGCCGCTGGTGGCGGCGTTCGCGGCGGCACTGCTGGTCGTGGAGCTGGTGGTGGTTGGTTCGGTGTTCGTGGGTGAGTCGTCGACGCGGAGCCTGCGCGTCGCCCAGCGCTGCCCGGCCAGCGGGGACTGCCCGGCGGGCCGGGGCTGCTCGGTGGGTGGGGATTGCCCGGTGGGTGGGGACTGCTCGGCTGGTCGGGATTGCCCCGTGGGTGGGGATTGCCCGGTGGGTGGGGACTGCTCGGCTGGTCGGGATTGCCCCGTGGGCGGGGACTGCTCGGCTGGCCGGGACTGCCCAGTGGGCGAGGACTGCTCGGCTGGTGGGGACTGCTCGGCTGGCCGGGATTGCCCGGTGGGCCGGGATCGCTCGGCTGGCCGGGACTGCCTGGTGGGCCGGGATTGCTCGGCTGGCGGGGACTGCTCGGCTGGCCGGGATCGCGTGGTGGGTGGGGATTGCTTGGTGGGTTGGAGGTGGTTGGTCAGTGTGGTGAACGGGATCGTGACGACGACCTGGGCCGGGTCGCCGGCGTGGCCGGGCAGGTCCGATCCGCCGCGCAGCGCACCGGTGCAGACGTCGACCAAGGCGTCGGCGCGTCGCTGCGCCGGGGTGCGGGCCTCCGCCGGGTCGTGCCTGGGATGACACAGTGGGTCCAGGGCGGCGGTGATGGTGGCAGCACCGCTGGTGTCGAGAAAGCCGCTGAGCCGGACCTGACCGTTGCCGAGCGGGCTCAGCGTGAACCCGCGTTTGCTGTGTGCCCGGGCTTCTTGGCCGGCCAGGAATTCAGCTTCGCGTTGCTCGGCGACCTCGGGGGCGACGTGCTCCAGGATCCGCCCGCCCAGCTTGCCCAGGGTCACCGCGTCGAAGTCCTCAGTCCAGTCGACCAGCATGCTCTCGGCTTTGTCGGTGATCTCCCGCCCCAGATCGGTGGGCAGGTCTGTGAGTGTGGCCGCGATGGCCACCGCTTGCTCGGCGGCCGCCGAGCCGGCGCAGACCGCGGCATCCAGCACCGGCCGGGTGTCCAGGGCTTGTGCGAGGGCGACCAGTCGGGCCGCGGTGCCGGGGCTGACCCGCAGCTGGTGGCGTAGCCATACCACGGTGTTGGTCGCGGCGTGTGCCTGCGGCAGACCCCGTGCTCGGGCCTGCCCGATCAGATGCGCGACCACCGCGGTGAGTTGCTGCAATCCGGCCCAGGCCTGCTGCAGGCACTCGACCAGATCCCGGTCCGGGACGGCCCAGGCCGGGGCTGTCGCGCACGCGGCGGCCGCGCGGCGGGCTTCGGAGAGCAGTTCCAGCACCCGACCAACCTGGCACAGATGCACGACACGGCGAGGGGCCCTGTGGATAACCCCGTGCCGACCCGGCACACCCGACGCAAGGCCACAACACCACCGCGACACCCACCGAACATGCCCACCCGAACGCGATGCCGCGGCTTGTCGTGCTGGGCGGCACGCGATGCCGCGGCTGTCGTGCTGGGCGGCACGCGATGCCCCGGCTGTCGTGCTGGGCGACTCGTCGGACCTGCTTTTTCGCAATGAGGCGCGCCGCAGGTAGTCGAGAGCTGAGCGCCTCCCGGGAGTCCATGAACCGGACGCCCCGCGCTGTCCCGAAGTTTCGTTATGTGCGGAACCCGTGCGCGTGCTCAGCCGCCGAGCCATGACAGGGACGGTGCGGGCCGCTCGTCCATGAGTCCGTCGCGGATCTGCCACGTGGTGGACCCGCCGCGTTCGTCGGTGATCAGGAACAAGCCGGCTGGCCGGTCGCCGTCGTCGTCGACCGGTGGCATCGCGGCCAGCTCGGTGATCTGCTCGTGGAGCCAGGGTAGTTCCGCCTCGCGGACGTCACCGCCGTAGAAGAGGTACAGCGTCCAGTTGAACGGCGCTGCCGGGAAGGCCCAGCCGCCCGAGTAGAGATCGTGGTGGTGGCGCTGGATGATCTCCTCGGCGGTGCCGCGCTGCTGGAAACCGATCTGCAACCAGCCGCGGGCCGACGCGTACATCCCCATGGCGGCCACTGTAGATGTGCGCGCCGCAGCCGTTCGGCAGGACGGATTAGGATGATCGCCATGGATTGGGCCGCTTGGCACGACGGGTACGACGAGCCGGGATCCGTCCTCGCCGGACGGTTGGCGGCCGTGCGGCGGATCATCCGGGACACGCTCGACGGCCTGCCCGCCGGCCCGGTTCGCGCCATCAGCATGTGCGCCGGCCAGGGCCGCGACCTGCTGGGAGCGCTGGCGGCCCATCCGCGGCGCGACGACGTCCGGGCCCGGCTGGTCGAGCTCGACCCGCGCAACGCGGCGGCGGCCGAGGACGGCGCCCGGCGGGCGGGTCTCGACGGGGTCGAGGTCGTTCGGGGTGACGCGGGTCTGATGCGGCACTACCGCGACGTCGCCCCGGCGGACCTGGTGCTCGCCTGCGGGGTGTTCGGCAACCTGACCGACGCGGACGTGCTGCGGACCGTCGAGGCGTGCGCCCAGCTGTGCCGCGAGGGTGGCACGGTGGTGTGGACCCGGCACCGGCGCCCGCCCGACCTGGTGCCGGTGATCGGGGACTGGTTCTCGGCCCGGGGCTTCGAGCAGGTGTACGTCAGCGATCCGGCGGCCGGCTTCGGGGTGGGCGCCCACCGCCTCCGCCATCCGCCGAAGCCGCCGCAGAGCGCCGACCGCATCTTCACCTTCGTCCCGGAGAAGCAGGCGACACAGCCCTGACCGGGCTCAGTCCTCGAGCCACAGCCCTGACCGGGCTCAGTCCTCGAGCCACAGCCCTGACCGGGCTCAGTCCTCGAGCCACAGCCCTGACCGGGCTCAGTCCTCGAGCCACAGCCCTGACCGGGCTCGGCCGCCGAGGCCCAGCGGGCTCAGCCGCCGAGCCTTGACCCGGGGTTCAGCTGCCGAGGCTGCCAAGGCTGCCGAGCCCTGACCGGGTTCAGCCGCCGAGGCCGCCGAGGTTGCCGAGCCTTGACTCGGGTTCAGCCGCCGAGGCCGCCGAGGCCGCCGAGGCCGCCGAGGCCGCCGAG
>NZ_QHHV01000366.1:0-4184 GCF_003947245.1 Actinoplanes sp. ATCC 53533
CGTGGCGTCCGTCTGGCGTACAGGGAATCGGGCGAGACGCGTCACGTGGCTGGTATGCGATTTTCGCGGCGGATGACCAGCCGCAGGCCCGACCAGATCTCGTTGATCGCGCATACCTTGTTGTCGACCAACCCGGTCGGCAACGCGACTTCACGGACGACGTCCTCGGTGACGTCCGTGGACACCTTCGACGCTCGCTTCGGCCAGGCGACCCAGAAGCCGCCGTCCTGGGCCATGCCGCGCCTGACCTCTTCGAGGTGGGCCTGCAACTCGTGGCGTTCGGTCACGAACAGCACGATCACGTCGGTCGGCACGTCGGCAGCCAGGCCGGGCCGGATGACGACACCGTCGGGCAGGCCATCGAGTGTGGCCTCGAAGCCGGCCGGCGCGTCGAGCAGTGCGACTCGGTGGCCTGGCTTTATACCGAGCTTGCGGGGCAGCGGCGTGCCCGAGTAACCAGCCATGTCAGCCCCGTCGCCTCCGCATTGTCGGATAGTCGTGGATCGTAGCCGTGCGGCCGAGGCTGACGCGCGTACGCCGAGCCACCGACCAGGCCGTCCCACTCCGTACGAGTACGAGCGGATCGCGGCAGAACAATGCGCCCGATCTAGTGAAAGCGTCGGCACTGTCCCCGGAAGGAGTACTTCATGGAACGCTCAGCGCCTCGCAACTAATGTATCTGTGATGGCGGATGATCCATCTAATCACGACTCCAGCAAAGATGAAGAATATGCTGATCTTCTGAGGCTGGAGTTGACCGAGGTTCGAGCATCCGATGACCGCGCGGACCGCAAGTCTCAAATTTTACTCGGCTATACCGGCGTCACGCTGGCACTGTCGATAACCATCCTAGGTAAATGGCTTGGAAAGCCACCAGCAGACACCACGGCCATTATTCTTGCATATGGCTCTATTCTCTTCCTGAGCGGTGCAGCTCTACTGCTTGCGCTTGTTGTGCGCCCACAGTTGGGTGACCCGGCGAGAAGTACTCGTGGAACAGACTTATCTTGGACGGTAGCTCCGGCGAAGAGGTTCTAAGTAGGATCATTTCCGAGGGTTCGGGCGATAGAATTGTTCGACTTGCGCATTTAATCCATGCACTTGCGGTTCGCGCCAAGCGAAAGCACAGGGGAATTCAGTTGGCATTAGCGATTATCCTCGTTGGGTCAGCGCTTTTGGGCACCGCTACCATCATTCACGGATGACGCGAGGATAGCGGAAAGGAGTCAACACGGCCGTTCGAGAGGCGTCAACGTCCAGGAGTATCGCGGCAACGCGGAATTTTGGCCGGGCGCGCACCCATCGCGGATTCCTTGAAGTCGACGTGCGATCCGTGAATCCACTGCTCGGATTTGTCGGAGGTGGACAGCTTGTACCACACGGACTCATCCAGTACGTCGAGTCGCGGTCCTTCTCTGAAGCAGATCACCAAAACTTGATCATCGGAATAAACCGAGTGGTGCGAATGGTCGCCAGCTCGCGTCGTCGGCTTAGTCACCAAAGGAACCGGACCATCAAATCCGTCATCAGTGATGACGATTGCGTTGGATCTGGACGAGTTCGTGACGGGTGCCCGGGTCGGGTGCCGGTCGAAACCTGGTGACGAATACCGCTGGCCATCCGCAAGCGGGGGCGACAGAGGAGTGGTCGGAAGATGCAACGGCTCTACTGAGTTCACGGCGGTGCAGGCAAATATTTGCACCCCGAGGACGCTCAAGCTCAGTCCGATCGCCCGGCGTCTGACGACTGAGGACTTCCTTGTCTCGGCCTCATCGACCGTTATTTCGGCGTCGCTGGTTGGCGGCGATGCCGTGTGCCTAACGGATGCGGCGCCCCTTGCCTGAGAGGCGGCGATAACCAGGCCTGCAAGGCTTACGAACAATCCGAAGATGCTGGCCCACTGGTCGGCCCTCTCTACGCCCTGACTGATCAGGAAGACGATGAGCAACAAGATCAGAAGACCGGCGATCATGAAGATCAGTCGCAATACCGCTGACCAGATAGACCACAACACTCGCTGGTATCTATTTTTCTTGCGCGAAGCCGAATCCCCTACTTGCTCAGGCACACGATAATCGTACGCAATGCCGAACGCGACAAACCTTCGCCTCAGTCAAGCTGCGCAAGCGGAGCCTTCGAGGGCCTCAACCCGCAGACCCACTGATCTATCTCGGCGGACACGGCCGCCTACGCGGCTGTCAGCCGAGGAGGGCGACGCCCGGCTCGAAGGGCCAGCGGTGACCCTCCGGATCCACCACCGTGAGGGTGTAGACGCCGTCGAACTCGTGTCTGTGGCCGTAGCTGCCCACCTTGGCGTCGACGACCTCGGCGTCGGCCGCCCTCGCCCGGTCGACTAGCGCATCCGAGTTGGCGCCCATCGGGAACCGGCCCTGGTAGTGCTCTGACGGGGGCTCCAACCGGCTCGGCTCGGCGAGCCAGAGCCCGGCCACGACGGGCGCGCTGACTCCTGGAACGTCGCCGGTCCCGGACAAGCCAGCCATGGTCGCAGCCAGCGCGGCCGCGCTGAGCCGCGGTGCGGCGCGCACCATCGCGGCCCGCGGGTCCGGTCGCGGGCCTGCCAACTGCTTGGGGTTCATGCCGCCCGACAGGTGGCCTGCCATCGTCACTGCGGGCCGTCAGCGAGTGCTTGTTGCAGGTGCCTGTACCCGTCGTCGGTGCCGATCCCCGTCCGGTATTCGGGGATCACTGCGGCACGTGGTGAAAGAAGGTACCGAAGGCGACAGTCGAGAGATTGATGTAGTCAACGAGGCGGTGACGAATAACCTGGCGGTCGCGCGAAATCTTCTAGTTTCCGCGATCTGCGCAATTTTCGCGCTCGCGCTCACTCGATGACTTCGCACATGAAAGGGTCAAGGGAGCCCTATGGCGCGCCATAGATATGATGAAGGACGACTCAAGAACACTTCCGGTGAAAGCATTTGCCCGCAGGATCATTCATCACCACAACAAGTGAACGCGCTCTCATCGGCTATGTCCGTGCGTCTGCCGCTCACCTCGCCGTTACGCTGTGTAACGCGCGGAGCACGGCAGAAGTGTACCGACGACATCGGTCGATATCAGTCCGTAGCTGCGTATGCGCCGACGCTTCACCCAAGGCAATTGCTTCATCCAACTGCGCGACCAAGCACGGGTGCGCATGCTCTACAACACCGGTGGTCGCTCGCGCCCACAAGCCGGGCGCGGGACGGGTGCTCGTAGGTCTGGGTTGCATCCTGTACCCGGAGGCAACCCAGACCTACGACTCGGTTGAGCACGAACGGAGCCTCGGTTGACTTGTCAACTGCGCCGTCGTGCGGCCTCTATCCAGAGATTGACTGTGGACGCGTCGCTGTCCATGATCCGGTAGAAATCGGTTTCGCCGCGCTCGACGTCGATGCGGATGGGATCGAGGGCCCACTCGCCGTCGTCGATTCGGTAGATCTCGCCGGAGGTGATGCCGTTGGCGTCCCATTCGCGCAGCACGCCGATCGCAGTGTTGGTCGGGTCGGTCGCCCGCACGAAGATCGAGTAGCGGTAGGCGACCTTCTTCTCGCGCTGCTTGCGGATGCGGGCTGCGGCCTTCTCGGTGACGGGAACGAGACGGTACGGCACCTCGCCCGCCTCGATCCGCTCCACCAGCTTGGCCGGCACCCACGCCGCATACTCGGAAAGCTCCTGGACGAGGCCGGACTCGCTCACCCGGACGAGGGTGAGCGGGTCCTTGGCGTCGTGCCCGTCGCCGACCACGGCGAAGTACTGCTTCATAGCATCAGAATCCCAGCTCGAAGGTCAGGTCTCCGGCATCGACCGGCGGCGGGACGTTCGCGTCCGACCACATGTCCTTCGAGATCTGGCCCGCCAGCGCTGCCGGGATCTCCCCGGAGGCTTTGTCACCGAGGCGGGTGATCTCGAAGAACGGGTGCTCGGCCTTGTTGACCCAGAAGCTCTCCGGGGTGTGGAACTGCAACTCGAACAGCGCGCCGGTCTGCGGGTCCCGCCAGGTCAGGTTGATGCCCTTGTACAGCCGCTTGGACTGCGGCGACCAGTCGTTCTTGGCCTCGACCAGCTCGAACCTCTTCTGTTTCATCTCCCGGACCGCCGCCTGGACGCCGGCGACGTAATCCTTCGTCTCGAACACCGCGGTGTACCGGATGTTGTCGCGGGCCCTGGCGAGCAGTTCCGCC
>NZ_QHHV01000367.1:0-10112 GCF_003947245.1 Actinoplanes sp. ATCC 53533
TGACCGCGCCCAGCCCAGCCCGGCGGCCCGCTCGACCAACGCGTACTGCAACCGGGTCGACTCACGATGTTCCAGTACCTGCTGGCGGCTCGACTGACGCACATACACCACCGCCATCCGATCCCGATGCCGCGAGGTGATCTTCGACTCCGACGCTCCCCACGGCTGCCACGCCCGCGCATTCACGACGGCCGTCCTGGCTCGTCACTGCCCGGGTCGCCCACGTCCCCAACAGCCGTATCACTATCGCCCGCCGGTCGCTGTCCAACGACTCCCACACCAGGCATCGGGGGGCTCGCCGTCACTTCGTGACATCTGCTCTGATCACCGACCTGACCCACCCGGCGCCGCAGCCGGTCAACCAAATCGACCAGCCGCAACAACGCGACTACCGTAAGTATTGGCTCAGTATGCGACGAACCGTCATCTTCAGGTGTCCCACGAGTGGGTGACTGAGTGCGGCATCAACCAGCTCAAACAACACCGCGCCATGGCCACCCGGTACGACAAACTCGCCGTCCGCTAAGAAGCCACCCTCACCATCACCGCCATCAATCAAGACCTCCGAGCCCTACGAAAGACGGCCTAGCGGCCCGTCGCTGGGTGCTGCCCCGCCAGGTCAAGGCACAGCAGCGCGCGGTCACTTCCGCAGTAGATTCTGGACTCGGCGGCGGTGCCGCTGATGGCGCCGACGATCGGATCGAGGAAGATCGTCCGGTCGTTCGAGGAATCACCGCTGGGGTCGATGAGGTGAAGTTCCCCGCCGTAGTCTCCCGTCACGATCCGGAGAGCGCCGGTTTCGTCCCTGACCCACGCGAGGCTCTTGATCGCGGAGGTGCCGAGCCGGCGACTCCAGCGAACCTCACCGTCAAGGCCGAGCCGGTGAAGAGTCCCGCCGTACGTTCCGACGACAAGGTCGCCACCCAACTCGGCCGCCCGTGGAGTGCCCAGGATCGACAGCACCATGTTCCGGCCGACGGCCTCGCTGGCGCGGCAGGTTCGGTCGATGAGAGACGCGATCAGCAGGCCGTCGCCCGTACCCATCGCGATGTGGCCTCGTTCGGAGACTGATTCGAGCGCGTAGACGGTCGAGGAATCTGTCGGCAGCGCCGGCAGCGCGCGTCCACCGGGAACTTCCCACGCCAGAAGGCTGTGGTCGGTGGCGCCCACCACCACCGGACCGGACCCGGGCAGCCGGCACAGGCAGATCGCATAGGAGGAAAGCCCCTCGGCGGGAAGGATGCCGACCGTTTCGAGGCCGGCGCCGTCCAGCACCAGAACGCCGCTCGCCGAGGGCATGAGGACCTGTGGACCGGAAGATTCGATCGTCACGCAGGCCCCGCCGAAGACATCGAGCTTCCGATGACGCAGCAACTGCCCCGAGTCAGCTTGCCAGGCTGCGAGAACGCCGTCCTCGGAGCAGGAGAACAGGTGCCCGGACGAGACGGCCAGGCCGTAGACAGGGCGGGCATGCGGGGTCGCCGCGGGCCGGTTCGTGGCCGACCCCACAGAGTCGCGATCCCAGACCATCAGCTGTCGGTCGTTCGCGGTGAGGAGTCGTCGCCCGGCCTCGTCGAGAGTCAGGACGTTCGGGCTGGCTCGCGGCCCTTGAAATTCATAGAGAGCCGAACCGGTGGCAGCGTTCCACACTCGGATGTCGCCACCGTCGTAGCCGACTGCCAACCACGGGAATCCGTCGGTGACGCCACACGAGACTCCGCGAGGAAAGCCTGCGTCGGCGGGTGGATCGGGCGTGAATGTCAATGTCCTCCGGTAGCGGTATGCGGCCGTCAAGCTGAGAACGTCAAGAGAAGGAGGATCCTTGTGCAGGAGAAAAATGCGCAGATCTTCGCTGGTCCCGTGGAGGCTTGTCTGCGGTTTTCGCGCGCTGACGGACGTCACGTGGTAGCACACGAGGGCCTCCTTCATGAGATCGATGACGGTTGCGGAATCGTCATTCGTCACGATGGCGAAGGCGCGGTCCCCGCATTGATTCAAGATGATGTCGAAATGCCGCGAAAATGTTTGCGTAAGCCGTAGATAAGCAGGCCCGGCAGCGTCCCTCAGGTCTATCTCTCGTATGAGGCTGCCGTCCTCGGCCCATTCGGTCACGACGGATGACTCCTTGGCTGTCGTGTAGAGGGTGATGCGCGACGAGCGGGACCCCGGGCCGATGAGGATATCGCCGATGGCCTGTGTACCGAGCTCCAGCGTACGTATCGTTCCGTCGGGCGCGGCCACGAGATGGACTCTCGTCGAACGCTCGGCGAGGGCGAACAGCGCGCCAGCCGTCGTGCGTGAGACGTCGCCGCACGCGATCTCGACACCGCTCTCCCGGCACAACTCGGATCCGCGGGAGACGTCCCATAAGGAGAACTGCCGGTCCGTGTAGGTCAGCACATGGCGTGCGCTCTCGGGGGAGGCAATGATGGCTCGGACGTCATGCGGATGTCCCAGCTGACGACTCGGTGGGGTA
This sequence comes from Actinoplanes sp. ATCC 53533, assembly GCF_003947245.1. Taxonomy (NCBI): domain Bacteria; kingdom Bacillati; phylum Actinomycetota; class Actinomycetes; order Micromonosporales; family Micromonosporaceae; genus Actinoplanes; species Actinoplanes sp. ATCC 53533. The sequence continues at coordinate 2,477 of NZ_QHHV01000367.1, forward strand.
GTGCTCCAGCTGGCCCACAGGAGCCGCCACGGCAGCGGCACGCCGGGCCGGAGCGGTCTGAGGTGCGGAGATATGCGGTTGGCGGTCATCTCCAGTTCGGCGAGGCGCTCCGAATAGCCGTATCGGATGAGACGGTGCGAGGCCTCTCGATAGGCGTCGGCGACCGCCTGCGCGTCGATCCCGAGCTCGTCCCGCGTCAGGTCCAGGTCCTGCAGCAGGTTCTCGGGATTCAGCGCAGCGAGGGTCGGCCAATTGGCCTGGGCGGAATCCGGCGCAAGTAGATCAGACAGCGAGTGTCCGTGCCGCGCATACTCCGACAGGTGGCGAGCAATATACGGATCCGCCTTGCTGCCGTCATGAGTGACAAGATAGGCGGTCAGTGCCCGAGCGATCCGGCGACTTGTGTCAGACGTTTCATCCTCGGTCATCATGACCAGAAGTTACTACTCTCGCCGCACTCCGGCTCTGCCACGTCGCTCACCAAGGGGCGCAAAGTCTGAGATCTGACCGCCCGCTTCCCGCTCGGTGGCTTGCCGACCGGTCATAATGGCGGAGGCGCCGAGGTGGGATGGTCACCGCGTATCGATGATGTCATGGTTCGGTGCCAAGGCGTGACTTCGTCCGAGCAGTGTGGGTCGTGATCGTCGGTGTCCATGGGATTGCCCAGCAACAGCTCGGATTCGATCAGTTGGGCGATCCGTGGCTGCGGGCATTGCGCGACGGCGTCCATTTCGCCCTCGGCCGGCGGCCGACGGGCCTGGAACTCGACATGGCCTTCTATGGTGATGTGTTCCTGCAGCAGTTCGCGGACGCGACGAAGTCCGCCGTTCACCTCGACGTGCCGGAGGCACTCGACGACCTGTCGCCGGACGAGCTGGCCGACCTGTCCGACGCCGTCGAGGAAGCGAGCGGCGACGCCGACGCCGCCGGGACCAAGTTCCCCGGTGTGCCGGGGCCGGTACTACAGCTGCGGATCACGTAACGATGTGGGTTGATCCGTCGTTTGACCGTGCGTGATATTCGAGGTGATGGATGATCTGGTGTCGGGTTGGGAGACACGGCTGCGGGAGCTGACCGGCAGGATGGGACATCTGTTCGCCCGGCCGGAGCCGCGGGAGGTGTTCCACGACCTGGTCGAGGGGGCTGTTGTCGGACCTGGAGAAGAAGAACGGCTGGACTTTGGCGCAGCGGGCCGGGCATACCCATCCGGGCCGGATGCAGACGTTCCTGTCCCGGGGTGCCTGGCGTGCCGAGGACCTGGAGACCGAGGTCCGGGCCTATGTGGTGGGGCATCTCGGTGCCCCGGACGGGGTTCTGATCGTCGACGACACCCAGATGATCAAGAAGGGTGACAAGTCCGTCGGGGTCGCCCCGCAGCACTGCGGTGCGACCAATCAGATCGAGAACTGCCAGGTCGTGGTGATGCTCACCTATGCCGGCCCGGCTGGGCACGCGTTCATCGGCCACCGCCTCTACCTGCCGAAACGCTGGACCGATGATGCCGGCCGTTGCCGCGAGGCCCGGATCCCGGCGACGGTGGGGTTCGCCACGAAACTCGATCAGGCGATCGAGTTGCTGACCGAGGCGGTCGACGCGGGCGTGCCGTTCGGGTGGGTCACCATGGACGGTGGTTACGGCCAGTACCCGCAGGTCAGTGATGAGACCCCGGCCGGCGGCTTCGCCCACACCCTGCTGATACGCCGTTCGATCAGCGATCCCACCGATGTCACGTTCTTCCTGGCCCACGCCCCGGACCCGACACCTGCGACCACCCTGATCATCGTCGCGGTCACCCGCTGGAGATCGAGGAGAACAACGAACAGGGAAAGGAGCTCCTCGGCCTCGATCAGCACCAGGTCCGCACCTGGACCGCCTGGCATCACATGGTCACCGTGTGCATGTCCGCCCACGCGTTCCTCGCCGTGCAGCACGCCGGACTGAAGACCACGACCAGCACCGTCACGACCACGCACGAGCAGCCGGCGAGCCCGGGAAACGACCACCGCCGGCACCCACGACAGGACCCGACTGGCTGAGCCCGGACCTGCTCACCCACGCCACCTTCGCCGACGTCCGCAACCTGCTCGCCCAGACCGTGCTGCACGCCCGCCACGACCGGCGGCACACCACACGCTGGATCGCCTGGCGCCTCAAACAGAAGATCCGTGCCCGGATCAGCCACCACCTACGCCGCAGTGACCCACTCCCCACATCACTACGTAAATGGGCAAAGCGCACAGAGATCATGCAGGTCTAAATGATCCGCAGCTGTAGTACCTGAGCCATCCCAGAAGCCCGAGCGCTCCCGCCGGAGGCAGCTGCTGATCCTCGACCTGGTCCTGCGGCTCCGTACACTCGCCCGATGGAGTCGGAGATCCAGAGGGTAGGCATGATCGCCGGCGGCCTGTTCCTGCTCGTCATCACCGTGCTGATCGCGATTTCCATGCGTAACTCAAGGGGTCGACGGCCTAGCAAGGACGACTCCGGTTCTGGTGGCTCCACGGGCGCCGACCCCAACACTCACTGGGACAGTGGTGACGGGGGCGGTGACTAATGACCCCCCGGCGCCTGGACAGGCACAGCGAGCGGCACGACTACCCGCAGGCCCGGACCCTACGCTGACGCTTCGCCCAGGGTCGCCGTGATCGCGGCGACGCGGTCCGCCTCCGGTGAGTTCAGCTCGACCCAGAGCTCCCACGCCAGGCGGTAGCGCCGTCGGGCCTCGGGCAGGTCGCCGCGGGCGTGGTGGGCGTCCGCGAGGCCCGCGTGCGCGCGGGCCTGTTGCTCCAGGTCGGCGACGTCGGCCTGGGCGGCGATCGTGTACGCCGCGAGGTGCTGCACGATCGCCTCGTCCGGACGTTCGGCGACCCGGGCCGCCTCGCCCAGCCCGTTGTGCGCGCAGGATTCGCCGTGGCGGTCACCGAGCCGGCGGAACAGGGCCATCGCGTCGCGGTGATAGGTGACGGCCCGTTCGGCATCGCCGCGACCGGCGGACAAGACGCCGAAGACGTCCATGGTGGCCGCCTCGGACGCCGCGTTGCGCAGCTCGCGGTGGAGGGCGAGTGCGGGGGTGAGATGCTCCTCGGCCTCGTCGTAGCGGCCCAGTTTCACCTCGGCCTCGCCCAGGTTGGTCAGCAGGCCGGCCTCTCCACCGCGGTCACCGATCTCCCGGTAGAGGGCGAGCGCGTCGCCGTACACCAGGATCGCGCGTTCGTTCCGGCCCATCCGGGACTCCAGGTTGCCGAGGTTCGTCAGGGCACGGGCCTGTCCGACGCTGTCCGCGCTGAGCCGGTGCAGTTCCATGGAGTCGGTCAGGTGCTTCGCCGCGTCCTGGTAATGGCCCAGCCGGGTCTCGGCGATGGCGAGATTGTTGAGCGTGCGGGCCTGGCCGGCGGTGTGACCGGCCTGCACGAAGATCTGCCGGGCCTGCTCCAGGTGGCCGACGGCCGCCTCGTGCCGGCCGAGCAGCACCTCAGCGGTGGACATGTCGGCGAGTGCGCCCGCGCGCCCGATCCGGTCGCCGGAGCGCTCGGCGGCCTGGGCGGCCCGGCCGTGCACGGTCAGGGCGTCGAGGTGATGGCCGCCGAGGAGGTACCGGAAGAGCACGACGCCGAAGTTGACGGCGTACGCGGGCCAGCCGTGGTCGGCGGCGAGCGTGACGGCACCGACGAGGTTGGCGCGTTCCGCGTCCAGCCAGCCGATCGGTTCGGCGAGGTCGGGCAGCGCGACCGGCGACGGCGCGACCTGCGGCAGCCGGCTCGCGCCGACCGGAGCCAGCCGGTTCATCGCCTCGAACGCCGCCGCCAGGTAATAGTCCAGCAGGCGGGTGAGCGCGGCCCGGCGGTCTACGCCGCGATCCTCGTCGGCTGCTCGGGCCGCCGCGAACGCGTGGACGAGGTCGTGCAGCACGTATCGGCCGGGTCCGGCGGGCTGGACGAGATGGGTGGTGCGAAGCCCGTTCAGCCGGGCGCCGGCGGTCTCCAGGTCGGTTGCTCCGAGCGCGGCCGCCGCGTGCACGTCGATGTCCTGGCCCGGGTGCTGGGCCAGCAGTCGCAGCAGGTGACGCTCGCCGGTGGGCAGGCTTCGGTACGACACCTCCAGCGCCAGCTCGATCTCGGACTCCAGGCGCCGGTCGCCGTGCAGTTCGTCGAGCCGGTCGGCGTGGTCGGTCAGGGTCCACCCCGGCTTCGCGCGCGTGTGTCCCGCGATCAGGACGAGGGCCAGGGGGAGGTGGCCGCAGCGTCGGGCGATCCTCCCCGCCGCGCCGGGATCGCCGCCGACCGGCAGCCGCGGCATCGTCGTGGCCAGGAATCGGCGGGATTCGTCCGGGGTGAACACGTCCACGTCGAAGTGGGTGGCGTCCAGTCCGGTGAGGCCGCGCCGGCTGGTCACCAGGGTGACGCAGCCCGGCACACCCGGCAGCAGCGGCCGGACCTGCTCCTCGTCGGCCGCGTTGTCCAGCACGACCAGGCTGCGGGTGCCGGCCAGGCGGTGCCGGTAGGCAGCCGTGCGGTCTGCCAGCAGCCGCGGAATCTGCTGGCCGGACATCCCGAGCAGCCGCAGGAATCCGTCCAGCACCGCGGCGGGTTCGGCCGGCGGCTGGGCGGGGTCCGCGTGGAATCCGCGCAAGTTGACGAAGAACACCCGGTCGAACGGCTGTTCCTGGGAGAGGACGTGCCCGATGTGCACAGCGAGCCGGGTCTTGCCGACTCCTGCCATGCCTCCCAGCGCCGAGATCACCGCTACCTCGCCGGCCGTCGCGCCGTCGCGCACGGCCCGGCGGATCCGGTCGAGTTCGGCGGCGCGGCCGATGAACCCGGGCAGGTCCTGCGGCAGGGTGTCGTGCACCCGCACCTGGGCGGCGGCCAGGGTCTCGCCACTGATCACCCGCAGCGCCTGCCGCCACTGGTTGACGTAGCCGGAGTCGGGATGCAACGCCGCCACGACCGAGACCACGAGTTCGCTGTCCAGACGCCGCCGGCCGACCCGGAAACTGTCCACCACCGTGGTCTTGCCGGGTATTTCCACCGCCGGTCGTCCGGCCGAGACCCACGCCGCCCTGACCCGCCCGGCGATCTCCTCGTACGAGGGGTTGCCGGCCCAGATCTTCAGCAACCGCAACCGTTCGATGAATTCGTCGAGCGTGGTCGCCTCGCCCGGATCGGGTAGCGCCATGAACGTGTCGATCGGGCGCCTCCATGGTCCGCGTTCGGATTCGTTCGGACTCGTGACCCTCGTGACAACCGGCCGGAATATTCAGTGGCGATAGATCAACCCGGCGCCAACCGTCTCTGAAGGAGGCTCCATGTCCCGTAACCGGCGACTTCTGGCCGTGCTCGTCTCTCTTGCGGCAGCCGTGAGCGTACCGCTGACGATCTCGTCGCCCGCGATGGCTTACGGTTCCCGGCCGGCCAGTTGCAACACCGCCTCGCTGTGCTTCTACGCCAACAACAATTTCGTAGACGGTCCCGGCAAGGTGACCAGTGCCGCCGCCCTGGGCAGCTATTCCCACAGCTCCTGTGCCGGGGGGACCTGGAACAACTGCATGTCGTCGGTGTGGAACGCCACCACCAAGTGTTTCCACCTGCACGCCGACGCCGGACCCACCGGGGGCTTCCACAACCTCGGGCCGAACGACGGCTACACCAACCTGGGCAGCCAGGCCGCCTATGACAACACGGTGTCCTACGTGAAGTCGGGCAGGGCCAACTGCAGCTTCTGACGGATTCCCGGTAGGTCCATCGCGGCGGCGGAAAGGTACAGGCGGAGATGCGTTCGGCCAAGACTGCCGTCCTGCTGGCGGTGACCGCTGTGGTTCTGTCGTCCGGCTGGCTTTTGTTCTCGCCGGACGACCGGACCGCGGCGGCCCCGGACGCTTACGCCCTCGACCTCGTCGTCCACACCGGACGATACTGGGCCGACGCGTCGGCCCTCGGTGCGGCCGAGGATGAGCTGGTCACCGAGTGCATGAACCGGGAGGGATTCCGGTATCCACCCGATGCGCCGGCATCCCCGGCCCAGGCCGCGCCGCTGCACGGTGAAGTGTCCGGCGTGGACCTGGCCTACCGCCGCGAGCACGGCTACGGCCTGGTGGAATCCGCCGTCCCCGGCGAGGGCGAGCCGCCGCCGGCACCGCTGCAGGCCGGCTACGACCGCGCGCTGACCGGGGCGAGGAGCATCAACGTCCAGTTCAGCGCCGGTCCGACAATGGCGGTCGCCTCGGGGGGTTGCCGGGGACGGGCCCGGGCCACGCTGGCCGGCACCATCGAGCACTGGGCCATCGCCGCGTACGCCGCCGACTACCTGAACGACGATCTGATCCGGGCTGTCGCCGATGATCCCGCGATGACGAGGGCGGCTGCGGCGTGGCGCGCGTGCATGTCGACGGCCGGGTATCCGGCCGTCGACTACAGCGATCCCCGGGACCTCATCCAGCAGGCGCTGACCGAGCACGGCGCCGCCCCCGGCGTCGCTGCCGAGGAACGCAGGGTGGCCGTTGCCGACGGCGAGTGCCAGATCCGCGCGCGGGTCATCGAGGTGAGTCTCGAGTTGCGCCGCGCTGCGGCGCTGAGGATGCCGGCGACCTGGACGGCCGCCCTGGTTCAAGCGGCGGACTTGCGCCGCACGGCCGCGGACAATGCCCGGCGCTGGTCACCCGCGTGACGCCCGCCCCGGCCGGGGCACGGGCGAGCCCGGACGGCCAGTGGTGTCGGGTCAGGGCTGCAGGCTGACGGCCGCCTGGAAGGAGCCGTCCATCTCGAACGGCACCGACGCGTGTTCGTGGACGACCAGCCATTTCCCGTCGATCCTCCGCAGGCCCAGGGTGACGCGGAACCACAGGCTGAAGCTCTCCGTCCCGCCCACCGGCGTCGCCGTCAGGCAGTTCAGGCTCGTACCGAAGGCCACCGAGCCCTCCGCCGTCACCGCCAGGTCGCGGACCTCCATGCTCATCGGTCCCTGGAAGGTCGCCAGCCATTTCTCCACCGGCCCCACGTCGCGGCCGGCCGACGGCTGGCGCAGCGGCGGCGCCAGGCTGTACTCGACCATCGTCGGCGCGTTGTGCGCCACCATCGCCTTCGCGTCCTTGGCCCCCACCGCCGCCGCCCGGTCCAGCACCAATTGACGAATCTCTGCCGTGTCCATTACCGCCCCTTTCCAAAAGGCCTACGACTAAGCACGTAGGCAGAATTCCGGTACGTAACTGGTGACGGGCGGTACGCGGACACGCTCAGCAAGAGGGACATAACAACGTAAAGACCCCGCCGCGGGTTCGGATCAGGTTTCCACACAAGAGCCTGAACCCCGACGAGGTCACCGTCAGTATGCGCCCCGCGCACGTCTACGCCAGCATGTCCGCGCAGCAACACACCGAACTGATTACCGCCCTGCACGGGCCTTGGCGTAACGCCACCCGGATCATGATGGTGGTGCTATCAGCGGCCGGCTGGTCCGCGAGCGAGATCGCCGATCTGCTGCACTACGACCCGAAAACCGTTCGCGCCTGGATCGCCCGCCACCACGCCGAGGGCCTCGCCGGGCTACCCGACCGGCCCCGATCAGGACGGCCCCGCAAGGGCAGCCCCCGCCTCGGGCAACGCATCCACACCCTGCTGCAGACACCCCGATCCTGGACCAC
>NZ_QHHV01000368.1:0-8650 GCF_003947245.1 Actinoplanes sp. ATCC 53533
GTGGAGCTGGTCCGCCAGCTGATGGCTCAGGTCGGTCTGCGGGCGGCCCAACCGCGGAAATGGCAGGTCACGACCCGTCCCGACAAGCAGGCCGCGGCCCGCGTGCCGGATCTGGTACGCCGGGACTTCACCGCGACCGCCGCCGGCGCCAAGCTCGTCGCGGACATCACGTACGTGCACACGTGGCAGGGCTGGATCTACCTGGCGACGGTGATCGACTGCTACTCCAGGGCAGTCGTCGGTTGGGCGGTCGCGGACCACATGCGCACCGAGTTGGTCGTCGACGCTATTGAGATGGCGGCCCGTAACATCACCATACCGAAAGGTGCGATCTTCCACTCTGATCGCGGCAGCCAATACATGTCGCACGAGTATCGCCGGACGCTGAAGAAACTCGGTCTGCGGTCCTCGGTCGGCCGTACGGGGGTCTGCTGGGACAACGCCCTAGCAGAATCGTTCAATGCCAGCCTGAAAAATGAGATGGTCAACCGGACCGTCTTCCCGACGAAAGCCCACGCACGAGACGCTATTGTGCGCTATGTCGAACTGTACTACAATCGCCAAAGGATCCACTCGGCGCTCGGCTATAAGACGCCGTACGAAATTCTCAGCGGACGCACGGACAACACATTAGCGGCGTGAAAACACGCTAAAAGCACTGTCCGGAAAACGCGCGGCAGCCCAGCCCCATCGGTGAAGACCTCACCCAGCTCATCACGCACCCGCATCGCCAACGTCGGCTTCCTGAACGCCGCCCTAGCCACCACCGCAGTCTGCACATCAACCTCCGGCAACGGACGCGGACGCATCGACACCGCTACTCACCTCACCCAGGACACCAACCACCAACGACGACCTACCCTCACCGGGCAGAACAACCACGTCACGGACCACAACCAGCGCGCCGCGAATTAGGCAACAGGGTCCTTCCGTATCGGAAACGCCTCTCGGCCGATGCCCGGCAGCAGCCTGCCGGGTGTTTCCGGTGGGGAAGCAGTGCGGTGGGTGTTTCCGGTGGGGAAGCAGTGCGGTGGGTGTTTCCGGTGGGGAAGCAGAGCGGCCGGTGTTTCCGATAGGGAAGCAGAGCAAAGGGCGCGTAGCAGTGTGAGGTCGCCGGGCGCCCGGCGAAACGACCACCGCGCGCCCGGCGACGGCGACTCAGCCGACCAGCGTGACCCGGCCGGTGTCGAGGTCGTAGCGGGCGCCCACGATCCGCAGGTCGCCCGCGTGGACGTGCTCGGCGAGCAGTTCGCTGCGCGCGGTCAGCTGCGCGGCCTGCGCGTGGACGTTGGCGCGGACCGCGAGGTCGACGACGTCGCCGGGGTGGTCCAGCAGCGGCTCGACGATCGGCCGGAGCGCGTTCACGATGGTGCCGATGTGCCCGGGCGCGCTCGCGCCGGTCTTGATGGCGTCGATGGTGGCCTTGACGGCGCCGCAGCGCTCGTGGCCGAGCACGACGATGAGCGGGCTGCCGAACTCCTCGACGGCGAACTCGATGCTGCCCAGCAGCAGGTCGTCGACGATGTTGCCGGCGACCCGGTTGTCGAACAGGTCGCCCAGCCCCTGGTCGAAGAGCAGCTCGGGCGGGACCCGCGAGTCGGCGCAGCCGATGGTCACCGCGAAGGGGTGCTGACCGGCGGCGAGCGCGTGCAGGTCGGCCAGGCTCTGGTGCGGGTGGCGGGCGTGCCCGGTGACGAAGCGCTGGTTGCCCGCGAACAGCCGGGCGAGCGCCGCGGCGGGGGTGACGGCGGCAGCAGCAGCGGCGGGGGCGGGCCGGGTCGCGGTCGCGGGCGCGGGCGCGGAGGCGGAGGCGGAGGCGGGGGATGCAGCGGAGGCGGGGGAGGCGCCGCCGAGCAGGCCGGCGCCGAGCGCGGCGGCGCCGCCGGAGAGCAGCAGGGAACGTCGGGACAGATCGAAGGGAGGCATGGGGCTCCGTTACTCCTGAGGGATGCCGGCGGGCTGTCTCCGGCGCGTCCATCGCGGACAGTTGAAGTTTCTACCATCCATGCATCGGTGAGTCGCGATGGGTGTGCCCCTGTCAGGGCAGCTTCCACGCCTGGTCAGCGGCGCCCGTACAGGCGGTGACGGTGACGGTCGCGCCGAGGCTGCCGGGGTCGGTCAGGCAGCGGCCGGTCTCCGGGTTGACCAGCGAGCCGTTCGGGCCGGCCCGCCACTGCGCCGCGGGCCGGCCGTCGCAGCCGCCGATCCTGGCCTCGTCGGCACGCACCTCGGCGCACCAGTCGACGACCAGCAGCGTGCCGTCGCTGGCCAGCGTCCACTGCTGATAGCTGACGCCGCTGCACCCGGAGGTCCGCACGGGAGCGCCGTCGACGGCGAACAGGCCGCCCAGGGTCAGGCACCGGCCGCCGGCCGCGGTGATCGGCCCGGTCCGGGCCGTGCCGGGTGGTGGCGCCAGCGTCGCGCTCGGCCCGCCGGACGCCGGCGTGGTGTTCGCCGCCTGCCCGGCAACGGCCGGTGCCGAGCTGGTCACGGGCTTGCTGGTGACCGGCGTCCGGCTCGCGGCGGAACTGCCCGGGGACGCGCGCCGGGTCGCTTCGCTCGCCACCGGTGCCGCCGCCGCGAGGGAACCGGACACGCCCGGCTCCGGTGGCGCCGTCCGGGCGGCCGCGGGCGGGTTGCCGTCGCCGGACGGCAGCACCAGGTACAGGCCGGCGCCGCCGAGCAGCGCGAGCGCGCCGATCCCGGCCAGGACAATCAACCGCTGGCGCCGCAGCACGGCGCTCTTCGCCGCCGAGTCCACGACGGTGGCCGGCTCGGCGACGCGTGGCAACTCCCGGGTGCCGTCCTCGGGCAGGGCAGCGGCCGCCGGCCAGGTCTGCGCCGGCCGGTCGTCGTGCCCGGCGATCCCGCCGCCCGGTTGGGTGGTGATGTACGGGCGGACCAGCACCGGGTCCTCGCGCTCGGAATCGTCAGCCATCTCGCGTCCTGCCGTGGGGGAAGTCGGCGGTCACTGAGGCCGACCGGTACGTCAAGATACGCGAGGTTCCAGCAACGACATCACTCGATGTCCGGTCTTCGCTTGAGTTCGGCGGAAAAGGGCAGGTCGGCTCAGGGCAGGTAGACCTCGGCGATCCGGGTGGCCGTACCGTCCTCGGTGGTCAGCCGGACCAGGATGCCGTCGGCCGGGGCAGTCCGCCGGGCCAGCTCGGCCGGGTCCCACAAGCAGGCACCGGCCCCGGTGCGCTCGTCGATGCACTCGGGATCGCCGTCGCGCACGGTCAGCAGCTTCGCCCGGGTGGTGACCGGCAGCGTCACCTTGGTCTTGCTGTCCTCGGTGACCCAGGAGCGTTCGCAGCGCGGGTCGGTGCCGGGGATCCCGAACGCGGTGCAGAAGGTGGTGCCGTCCAGGAAGACGGTGGGCTCGACGACCACCGCGAGCGCCCGCGCGTCGTACTTCAGCAGCTTGACCACCGACTCCGTGTCGCCGCGGCTCACGTCGGTGAACGTGGGCGTGGGCGCGGCCGACGCCGGCGCGGAGGTGGGGGACGGGGCCGGCTGCTCGTCGAACGCGGTGCACCCGGCGGTGAGCAGCGCGAGGGCGGTGACGAGGCCGGCGACGAGGCCGGGGATCCGCTTCACAGCGACCGGAACTCCGCAGCGGCGAAGGAGGCCTCGGCCGGGCCCTCGGCCGTCGCGGTGGCCACGCCGAGCAGCACCTGGCCGGCGACCAGCGCCGGGTCGGTGATCGGGGCCTGGAGGACCGGCGTGCTGCCGACCGTGACGGTGGCCGACTGCCCGCGCAGGTCGATCCGCAGCCGTTCCCGGTGCCCGGCCCGGAAGGCGTCGGACGTCACCTTGGTCACCGTGGTGTCGGCGCCGTCGTCCTCCAGGTCGATCCGGATCAGGCTCTCGCACGCCGACAACCGGTAGCCGCTGCGGCCGGCGAACCGGAACCAGATCAGCGCGCAGCTGCCCGGGCGGCGGACGGTCACGTCGACGGCGATCGACTGGTCACCGGCGAAGCTGTCGGTGGGCCCCGGGCACTGGACCTCGTTGGACTCGCCGGTGGTGACCACCAGCGCGTCGCGGAAGTCGCAGGACCCGCCGGTGCTCATGGTCTGCGCCGTCCACTGCCCGGGCCGGTCCAGCCGGTCCACGATGCTCGGTCCGCGCACGGTCCGGGGAGCGGGCGGGGCGACCGAGATCTGGCCGGCCGGGGCGGCGCCACCGTCGGAGTCCGCAGTGGACAGGCCGTAGATGCCGGCGCCGGCCAGGGCGAGCGCGGTGAGTGCGGCGAGCCCGGCGACCGGAAGCCGGATCAGCCGCCGGCGCCGGCGGGGCGGGCCGGCCGGGTCGGTGCGGGTGCGCCGCCGACCGCCGGTGGAGTGGCGCCCCGAGTGCTGGGCGGCCTCGGCGGCCTGCCGCAGCTCGGGCCGCTGGGCCAGGGTCAGCGACTCCTGCGGGCCGGCGCTGAGCAGCAGCTCCAGCAGCTCGTGCGCGCTCGGCCGGTCCCGGGGCTCCTTGGCCAGGGCGAGGGTGACCAGGTCGCGCAGCGGGCGGGGCAGGCCGGAGACCTCGGGTGGCTGGGTCAGGATGCGGGCCGCGGTCGCGGCGGGGGAGTCGGCGGCGAACGGGGTACGGCCGGTGCCCGCGTACGCGACCACGGCGCCCCAGGCGAACACGTCGGCGGCGGCGGTGACGCCCCGGCTGTCGGAGTCGAAGCGTTCCGGCGCCATGTACGCCACCGTGCCGACCATCTGATCGGTCCGGGTGTGCTGGCTGGTCGCCTCGAACGCCCGGGCGATGCCGAAGTCGATGACCTTCGGCGTGCCCAGCGAGAAGAGCACGTTGCGCGGCTTGAGGTCGCGGTGGATGACCCCGGCGCCGTGGATGGCGGCGAGCGCGGTGGCCACCCCGATCGCGACGCTGTGCAGGTTGCCGGCGGTGAGCGGGCCCTGCTCCTGGACCACCTCGGCCAGGCTGGGCCCGTCGACGAACTCGACCACCAGGTACGGCGTCGTGTGCTCCGGGTCGGCGTCGAGCACCTCGGCCGTGCAGAACGGCGGCACCTGCCGGGCCCGGTTCACCTCGCTGCGGAAACGGGCCCGGAACTCGTCCTCGTCGGCGTACTCGGGCCGGATCGCCTTCACGGCCACGAGGCGCCCGGACTCTTCGTCCTCGGCGAGGAACACCGTGCCCATGCCACCCTCGCCGAGCCGGGACAGCAGCTGGTAGCCGCCGAGTCGCCGGGGGTCACCGGGTCGCAGCGTGCTGGTCACCGGATCGGCCGTCCTGCGTGGGTACCCGGGCACATGGGGACGAACACTACCGCGAGCGCGACCCGCCGCAGCCCCCCGGTGGGGGCTGCCGGGGCCTACGCTGAGCACACCCGTCACCGGCGAAGGGCGACCTGACATGGATCTCGTGACCCGGATGGCGCGGCGCCTGCCGCGGCTGCTCGCCGACATCGAGGAGCTGGTCGCCTGCGAGTCACCCTCCACCGACCCGGCCGCGCTGGCCCGCAGCACCGACCTGGTCGCCGAGCTCGGCGAGCGCCACCTCGGCATGCCGCCCGAACGCCTGACGGCCGGCGGCCGCACCCACCTGCGCTGGCAGCTGGGCCCCGGCCCGGCCCGGGTGTTGGTGCTCGGCCACCATGACACGGTCTGGCCGCTCGGCTCGCTGACCACCCACCCGTTCGACGTCACCGGCGGGGTGCTGCGCGGCCCCGGCTGCGTCGACATGAAGGCCGGGCTGGTCCTGGCGCTGCACGCACTGGCCGAGTTGGACGTGCCGGCCGGGGTGACCCTGCTGATCACCAGCGACGAGGAGCTCGGCTCGCCGACCTCACGCGAGCTGGTGGAACAAGCGGCCGCGGGATGCGCGGCGGCCCTGGTGCTGGAGGCGGCCGCGCCGGGCGGCGCGCTCAAGACCGAGCGCAAGGGCGTCTCCCGCTATCTCGTACGCGCACACGGCCACGCCGCGCACGCCGGCCTGGAGCCGGAGCGCGGCGTCAACGCCACGGTCGAGTTGGCACACCAGATCCTGGCCGTCGCCGCGCTCGGCGACCCGGGCCTCGGCACCACCGTCACGCCGACCCTCGCGAGCTCGGGCAGTTCGGCGAACACGGTCCCCGCCACGGCCGAGGTCGCCGTCGACGTCCGGGCCCGGGACGCCGCCGAGCAGGGCCGGGTCGACGCCGCGATGCGGTCGCTGCGACCGGTGCTCACCGGCGCCCGGCTGGAGGTGACCGGCGGCCCCAACCGGCCACCGATGGCGGCCTCCGCCTCCGCGGCCCTGATGCTGCGGGCCACCCGGGTGGCCGAGCGCCTCGGCCTGCCGGCCCCGACCGGCGCGGCGGTCGGCGGCGGCTCGGACGGCAACTTCACCGCCGGCATCGGTACGCCCACCCTGGACGGCCTCGGCGCGGTGGGCGGCGGCGCGCACGCGGACGACGAGCACGTGCTGGTCGACGCCCTGCCGGCCCGGGCGGCGCTGATCGCCGGGCTCATCACCGACCTGCTGAACGGGGAGCCTTCAGTCGGTTCAAGGGTGGCGGCGGGGCGTTCGGACGGGGAGCACCGCCCGTGAGCCGGGTCATCGCCGCGGCGCTGGAGGCCGCCGGTTCGGCCGCGCGGGCCGCGCGGGTGCTGGTCCGGCCGGTGAGCAGCCTGGCCGAACTGACCACACTGGACAGACTGCTGGCCGGCATCTGGCAGGAGGACGCGACCGACGTGCTGCTGACCACCGAGCTGCTGCGCGCGCTGGCGAAATCCGGCAACTACGTGGCCGGTGCCTTTGACGGTGGCACCCTGGTCGGCGCCGCGGTGGCGTTCTTCGCCGCCCCGGGCGAGCGGGAGCTGCACAGCCACATCGCCGGTGTCTCCGCCGGTGCCGCCGGGCGCAGCGTCGGCTTCGCCCTCAAGCAGCACCAGCGGGCCTGGGCGCTGCAGCGCGGCATCAGCACGATCAGCTGGACCTTCGACCCGCTGGTCGCCCGCAACGCCTACTTCAACATGGCGAAGCTCGCCGCGGTGCCGACGGAATACCTGCCGAACTTCTACGGTGCGATGCACGACCGGATCAACGGCGACGACGACAGCGACCGGCTGCTGGTCCGCTGGGATCTCGCCGCCCCGGCGGTGGTCTCGGCCAGCGCCGGCAAGCCGCAGCGCTGCGTCCGGCCACCGACCGCGACCGTGGCCCTGCGCCGGTCACCCTCGGGCGGGCCGGTGCCCGGCTCCTTCCGCGGGCAGACGTTGCTGGTGGCGGTCCCGCCGGACATCGAGGCGCTGCGCCGCAGCGCACCCGGCGCCGCGAAGGGCTGGCGGGTGGCGCTGCGCGACACCCTGAGCGCGCTGCTCGCCGAGCGGCTGCGGTTCACCGGCTTCGACCGGGAGGGCTGGTACGTCCTGACCCGCGGCACCGAGGAGCACGGGCGATGAAACTCGAAGGTATCGAACTGCGCCGGGTCAGCATGCCGCTGGTCTCGCCGTTCCGCACCTCGTTCGGCACCGAGACCGCCCGCGACATCCTGCTGGTGCGCGTGGTCACCGGCGCGGCCGAGGGCTGGGGCGAGTGCGTGGCGATGACCGACCCCCGGTATTCGAGCGAATACACCGAGGCCGCCGCCGACGTGCTGCGCCGCTACCTCATCCCGCGGCTGGCCGCCACGCCCCGGCTGGACGCGTACGCGGTCGGGCCGGCCCTGGCGCCGTTCCGGGGGCACCGGATGGCCAAGGCAGCCCTGGAGACCGCCGTGCTCGACGCCGAGTTGCGCGCGCAGGGCCGCTCGTTCGCGCGCGAGCTGGGCGCCGTGCACGACCGCGTCCCGTGCGGGGTGTCGGTCGGCATCATGTCCTCGCTCCGCGAGCTGCTCGACGCGGTCGGCGGCTACCTGGCGGAGGGCTACCTGCGGATCAAGCTGAAGATCGAGCCGGGCTGGGACGTGGCGCCGGTGCGCGCGGTCCGGGAACGCTTCGGTGACGACGTGCTGCTGCAGGTGGACGCGAACGCGGCGTACACGGTCGCGGACGCCCGGCAGCTCGCCCGGCTCGACCCGTTCGGGTTGCTGCTGATCGAGCAGCCGCTGGACGAGGAGGACATCCTCGGGCACGCCGAGCTGGCGCGGCTCATCACCACCCCGGTCTGCCTGGACGAGTCGATCACCTCGGCCCGCACGGCCGCGGCGGCGATCAGGCTGGGCGCCGCCGCGATCGTCAACGTCAAGCCGGGCCGGGTCGGCGGCTACCTGGAGGCCCGCCGGATCCACGACGTCTGCGCCGCGCACGGCGTCCCGGTGTGGTGCGGCGGCATGCTGGAGACCGGCCTGGGCCGGGCCGCCAACGTGGCCCTCGCCGCGCTGCCGGGCTTCACGCTGCCCGGCGACACCTCGGCGTCGGGCCGCTACTTCCACACCGACCTGACCGAGCCGTTCGTGCTGCGGGACGGTCACCTGGCGGTCCCCACCGGGCCGGGCCTGGGCGTCGAGCCCGTGCCGGAGATCCTGCGGGCGGCCACCACGGCCACGGAGTGGATCGCGCTCTGATCGCGGCTCACAGGTAGCGTCGGCAGCGGGCCCGCCCGCCATCGAAGATGATCACGCCGGGCACGCCGGGCACGCCGGGCACGCCGGGCACGCCGGGCACGCCGGGCACGCCGGGCACGCCGGGCACGCCGGGCACGCCGG
>NZ_QHHV01000369.1:0-2309 GCF_003947245.1 Actinoplanes sp. ATCC 53533
TTGATGAACTGCTGCTGGTGCCGCTGGCGGTCATAGTCGCTGCGGGGCAGGCCGTAGCGCTGCCGGACGTAGTCCAGCGCCTCCCACCCCTCCAGGTGGTATTTGCCCTTCTTGTACTGCTTCTGCGGCCCGGTGTACGGGTGGGCGCAGTTGCTGCTCGTCGGGCACTCGGCCTTGCGCGGCCGCGGCTTGCCCTCCGGCGTCAGGTGCTCCGACTTCACGTTCTGGTCGATCGTCATCGTGACGCCGCCCATCGCGTCGACGATCTTCCGGAAGCCGTTGAAGTTGATGATCGCGCCGGCGTCGAACTTCTTGATGCCCGTCAGCTTGCCGACCGTCTTGGCGAGCAGGTCGAAGCCCTGCGCCACATCGTGCTTGCCGTTGCCGACCGAGCTGCCGTACGACATCGCCGCGTTGATCTTCGCCGTGCCGCCGCGGAAGCCGGTCTTCGGGAACGCCGGGATCTCGACGCGCAGGTCGCGCGGGATCGAGTAGAGATAGGCCTGCTTCAGCCCCTTGGGGATGTGCACGACGATGATCGAGTCGGACAGCGGCGCCGTGCTGTCGTTGCGCGGGTCGATGCCGACCAGCAGGATGTTCAGCGGCCCCTTGATGTCGCTGACCTTCTCCTTGGTGGCGCCGGAGGCGGCATTGCCGAAGAGGTCCTTGGTCTCCACCGCGTTCGCGTAGCGGGCCACGAGCACCTGGCTCGTGATCAGCGCGCCACCGCTGAGGACCATCAGGACACACCCGAAGATCGCGCAGGTCCGCGCCCACAACGGCGCGCGCCACGCACTCTTCGGTTTTTTACTCTTCGCCACTCGATCCCCAACCATGCCGGTCGATGCCAACTGCGATCAACGGGCATGATCGCAGGGGCGTGCCATGAGCAGTGCCAAGGGTATCCGAACAACAGAAGAAACCTTCGTGTCCGCGTACCGCCGCACTGCGAGGTCAAACGGACATAACGGGCATTCGGAAACGGATGAGCCGCGCCGGCAAATGCCGGCGCGGCTCACGAGGGGATCCGCCAGGGATCAGCCCTTCATCAGCTCGTGTGCGTTCTTCTCGAGGTCCTCGAGGCCACCACACATGAAGAAGGCCTGCTCGGGGTAGTTGTCGTACTCCCCCTCGCTGATCTTCTTGAACGCCTCGATGGTCTCCTTGAGCGGGACCGTCGAGCCGGGGACGCCGGTGAACTGCTCGGCGGCGTACGTGTTCTGGGACAGGAAGCGCTCGATGCGGCGGGCCCGCTGCACCGTGACCTTGTCCTCCTCGGAGAGCTCGTCCATACCGAGGATGGCGATGATGTCCTGCAGGTCCTTGTACTTCTGCAGGATCCGCTGCACCTCGCGGGCGACCGCGTAGTGCTCGGCACCGACGAACTCGGGCGCCAGGATCCGCGAGCTGGAGGCCAGCGGGTCCACGGCGGGGTAGATGCCCTTGTCGGAGATCGACCGCTCGAGGTTGGTGGTCGCGTCCAGGTGGGCGAAGGTGGTCGCCGGCGCCGGGTCGGTGTAGTCGTCGGCGGGCACGTAGATCGCCTGCAGCGAGGTGATCGCCTTACCCCGGACCGACGTGATCCGCTCCTGCAGCTCGCCCATCTCGTCGGCCAGCGTGGGCTGGTAACCCACGGCGGACGGCATGCGGCCGAGCAGCGTCGACACCTCGGAACCGGCCTGGGTGAACCGGAAGATGTTGTCGATGAAGAGCAGCACCTCCTGGTTCTGGACGTCCCGGAAGTACTCCGCCATGGTCAGCGCGGACAGGGCGACCCGCAGGCGGGTGCCCGGCGGCTCGTCCATCTGGCCGAAGACGAGCGCGGTCTTGTCGAGCACGCCGCCCTCTTCCATCTCCAGGATGAGGTCGTTGCCCTCGCGGGTGCGCTCGCCCACGCCGGCGAACACCGAGGTGCCGCCGAAGTTACGCGCCACCCGGATGATCATCTCCTGGATGAGCACCGTCTTGCCCACGCCCGCGCCGCCGAACAGGCCGATCTTCCCACCGCGCACGTACGGCGCGAGCAGGTCGAGCACCTTGATGCCGGTCTCCAGCATCTCGGTCTTCGGCTCGAGGTCGGCGAACGCCGGGGGCTTGCGGTGGATGCCCCAGCGCTCGGTGATGTTCAGCGTCGACGGGTCGACGTTGAGCACCTCGCCGAGGGCGTTGAAGACGTGGCCCTTGGTCACGTCGCCGACCGGCACCGTGATCGACTCGCCGGTGTCGGTGACCGCGGCACCGCGGACCAGGCCGTCGGTGGGCTGCATCGAGATCGCGCGGACGACGTTGTCGCCCAGGTGCTGCGCCAC
>NZ_QHHV01000036.1:0-18185 GCF_003947245.1 Actinoplanes sp. ATCC 53533
CGGCAAGACTCCGAAGCATCGGCAGTGCTGGGACTCACCCCGGCGCTTCCGTTGTTGCCATGCTGGATCCAGCACACGGACCACATGCCACATTGCCAACAGACACCCTCCTGACGCTTGAACTCGATCAAACATCCGGGAAGTCGATAGCCGCCAGGTATGTTTCGACGGGCCGGCGCGGGCGCTGGCCGACGTCGGTGTGTTCCTCGATCCCGCGTGGTACTGGCCGCAGGAGGCGATCGCGTCGCCGGACAAGTTGGTGGTGTGGGAGAGCAGGAGTTCGGTCCGCTGCCGGAGCCGGTCGACGAGATCATCGTGCGGTGCCGCATGTACGTGATGGCCGCGGTACCGGAGTTGGTCGTCGTCGACGCGTACGCCCGGACCGCTCGGGCCGCCCACGCGCGGGTCCAGCGTCTGGCGATCGGGTCGAAACTCCTCGACCAACACCGTCGCCGCAGGGTTGGCCGCGACCGGCCTGAACCGGGTGTTCGGCACGGTGGTCACTTGGAGCGACTTGCCCGCGGGCAAGGGCAAATACGAGGATGCCGACGCCGGGGTCACCGCCGCCGGGGCCGCCGGGATGAACGTGTACAAGGTACGGACCGCCCGGTTGCACGCCTAAGCAGGGTGCCCTGGCCATCGAGGTCAGCATACCTGCCGTCGGCCTACCCAACGCAACGGCGCGTCTGCCATGACGCGCTGGATAGCGCGAAGCTACGCGTGGCCCCAGCTGGCGGGTTGCTGCCGGCCTGGAGCGCCGAACGCGTTGACCCAGGCGCTCGGCGCGGTGCCGCACGAGCAATGGCCGGGACAGGGCGACACGTCACGCCTGCACACCGCAGGGTGGCGCACGTGGTCGTTGTTCCTCCGGTCCGACCACGCCGTTGTCTACAGAACCTTCGGGGCCGGCCGGACCAACCCATAGGATCGTTACAGGCCGAATACAGAGGGTAGACCCCGGCACCCCCCGTACCCCCTCGTCACCTATTGCGGACCGTCTCTGTCCCCGAGGCTACGAGACGTAGTCGTAGCCCCGGAAGCCTCTAGACGCTGCGCGGTAGCACGGGCTACCGCCAACGGTATCCGTCAGCCCGCACATCGTGCTCGGCCCGGTCGCTGGAGCCGAGACCGTCCCCTGCGGCCGTCGCAGACCCGGTCCGGCAGGCCGGGGGATGTGCCCGGTGCTTCGACACGCCCTTGATCACGCCGGTCCGACAGGCCGGCCTCGGAAAGGCGTGCCGCATGCGTTATCGATGCACCGTCGTGGGCGTAGCCAGCGCCGCCGCGCTCGGGCTAGGCGCGATCCCGGCCGCAGCGTCCCCGGCCGTGCCCGAGCCCGCCCCGCGGGTCGCGGACGCTACCGCGGTCGCTGCGACCCTGACGCTGACTCCTGCCAGGCCGGTCGAGCCAGCCGCGACGGCCGTGTCCGACCCGGCAAACCCGGACTTCCGGAGATTCCTGAGCCCGGTTGCGGTGCGGGATCGGTTCGGTGCACCACCGGCCCGGGTGGCCCGGGTGACCAGGTGGGCACGCGGCGCCGGCTTCGCGGTGGGCAGGATCGACGCGACGGGCAGCCGCCTGCCGATCACCGGTACCGCGGCCGCCGCGCGCCGGGAGTTCGGTGTCGATCTTGTCGAGGCGACCGTTTCCGGTGTTCGCGTGCGGTCTGCTTCCCCGGTGCGGGTACCGGCGGTGGTCGCTGCTGATGTTCTCGCGGTGACCGGGCTGAGCCAGCCGGTGGCCGAGCCGCTGAGCCTGCGTAGCTGCCTCGCCTCGCCCAACACCAGCAGCGTGCTGGCAGCCGCGGCACCGCTGGTGACGGCGGGCGGCTGTGCCTCGCTGCCGTCGGTGGTCGGCGCCGTCGGTGGGGTCTCGTGCGCGTTGGCGTGGGGTGAACAGCCTGGCCCTGCACCGCTGTCGCGGGCTCTGCCCGGGAGGGTGTCGCAGCCGTTGTGCGGCTATACCGGGCCGCAGCTGCGAACGCTGTACGGGCTGGCAGCCGCCGATACCGGGGCCGGTCAGACGGTGGTGATCGTCGGCGCCTTCAACGGGTCCAGCACCCTGGTCGACGCGAACCGTACCTTCGCGCTCACCGGGGTCGCACCGCTGCCGGCCGGCCGTTACCAGGTCCGCAGGTACCCGGCGGCCGGCACCGCGCGGGTGACGGGCTGCGACCGTGCGGGATGGGCGCTGCAGCAGGCCACGGCCGTGCAGGTGGTGCACACCCTGGCCCCGGCGGCACGGATCGTGTACGTGGCCGCACCGGACTGCACCCGCCTGGTCGACGCGCTGGCCGGGGTGGTCGCCGACCCCGGGCTGGTGGGCGCGGTGGTGTCGCTGGGGTGGGGTGTGCCGGCGGAGACCGTCGCGGACGACGACCGGGCGGCGACCGACGCGGTGCTTGCCCGGGCGGCCCTGCGGGGGATGAGCACGTTCAGCGCCTCGGGCATCTACGGCACCGCAGCCCCGGCGGGCACGTGGAGGTCGACCGTGGCGTATCCGGCGTCGTCGCCGTTCACGACTGCGGTGGGCGGCACGACCAGCGCGGTTGGCGCCGGCGAGGCGGTGTTGTGGCAGACCGGCTGGGGCAGCGTCGTCGGCGACCGGCACCAGGTCGGCCGCCGAGACCTCGCACCGGTGGAGCTGGGCGGTCTGGTGCCGTTCGGCCGGCGGGACTTCATTCCGGACGGCCGCCGGGTCGTGGTGCTCGCCGCCGTTGGTGGCGGGCCGAGCCTGGACGTCGCTCGGCCGGCCTGGCAGACCGGCGTCGTTGGCGGGTACCGGCAGGTGCCCGACGTGGCGGCGCTGGCCGACCCGCTCGCCGGCCTGCGGGTGGGCCTGACCGACGGCGGGTACCTGGTGCGCCCGACCGGCGGCACCGGTCTGGCGACACCGATCGTCGCCGCGCTGACCGCCCTGGCGCAGGCCCGTACCGCAACCCGCGCGGGCCTTTTGGCTCCGCTGCTGTACGCCCGCACCGCGGCGGGCCGGCCGCCGCTCGACGACGTGCGGCACATCACCGCAGCCGTATGGATACCGCAGCCTCGCGGCGGTCTGGTCGTCGCCGTGGATGCCGCCAGGCAACGAACTAGGCCGGGCTGGGATCCGGTCACCGGCCTGGGGACACCCGGCGCCGGATTCCTGTCCGCCCTCGACTGAGCTCGCCCGCCCGCAGTCGAGGTGGCACACCGTCTCGCTGCCTTATCCGGGCGTCTTCGGTCCCTGCCCCTCCCATCGTCCGGTCACCATTTTCTGCTCATGGAAGGACCTGTTTGTCATGAAAACACCTCATAGTGTCGTGCTGGCGGCTGCTCCGCTCGCCTTGGCGGGCGTGCTGCTCGCACCAGCCGGAGCTGCCGCCGGCCGCGCCGCGTGGATGGCTACCCCCGCTGCCAGGGCCTCCGCCGTCTGCATGATCGCCGAGCTGCCCAACCGGATACCGGCCGTCACCGACGCCCACGGGCTGCTCAACAGTCTCGTCAAATTCACGTCGTCGCGGCTCGATGCCACCGGGGCCGGCATCGGCAACCCCGCCGCCGCAACGGGTATCGGCCGGCCTACGACGACCGCCGAGATGACCATGCGGTTGGCCGGGCCAAGTTCCCCGGCGGCTGGTACCCCAGCGGCTCCTCCGAGGAGCAGGTCATGCCTGTAGATAGCAGGCTGATCGTCGGCGCGCGGCGGGCCGACGTCGCGGACCTGGCGGTCCTGGCCGCGACCGCGACGTGGGACGGCCCGCTCGCGCAAACGGTGGTGCCGGATCCACGGCTGCGGCCGGGGGTGCTGCACGCCTGGTACGCGATCCTGATCCGGCACGCGCTGGAGCACGGCCGGGTGGACATGAGCGTCGACCGGCGCAGCGCGGCGGTCTGGCTGGACCGCACCGTGCCCCTGCCCGCCCCGCCGGACTACCTGCGCCGTCTGACCATCGGGTGCGGGCCACACACCGCAGCAATTCTGCGCCACGAACAGCTCCTGGAACGCCACCGACCCCGGACCGGGCACCTGCACCTGGCGGTGCTCGCCGCCCGACCGGGCCCGGCCGGAGTGCTGCTGGCCCACCGGCACCAACGCCTGGACCGGGCGGGTATCGCCGCGCACGCGGTCGCGGGCAGCGTCGACGAACTGATCATGCTGACCGGCGCCGGCTACCGGGCCGGCGCCGTCATCCGGCTGCCCGACGGCCCGCCGCTGTGGCCGCTGTGGCGCCGCCCCACCACCGGCCGGGCGGCGACCCGGCGTCCCGTGCTGGCCACGGCCGGCTAACTCCCGCACCTCCCGCCCATTTTGCTGACGAGGAGATCCCTGGGCATGGGCATCACCGGATGGATCCATCCCGACCGCGACCTGCGCGACCAGCGCGCGCGCCTCGGCGCGATGGCGGCGGTGACCGGCCCGGCGCCGGCGGACACCTACACCACGAAACTGGGCCGCCGGGCGGGTTTCGCGGTCTGTGGTATGACCTGCGGGTACGTCGACTGGCGCAGCCCCGGCCGGTCTGCGGCGGACATGGTCGTGGTCGCCGACGTCCAGCTGAGCAACCGCACCGAACTGCTCGACCAGCTCGAGACGGCACACCCGCTGGCCAGCGACGCCGACCTGCTGCTGCGCGCATACCGGCAGTGGGGTGCCGGCCTGGCCGACCGGATCGACGGGGCGTTCGCGATCGCGATCTGGGACGACCTGCGCCGGCACCTGCTGCTGATCCGCGACCCGCTCGGCACGAAAACCCTGTTCTACTACCCGGCCCGCGACGGCGGCCTGCTGTTCGCCAGCCGGGTCCGGGCGCTGCTGACCCACCCGGACATCCCGCGGCAGATCACCGCCGACGGCCTGAACGAACTGCTCGGCCCGGTCCGCACGCCCGGGCACGGCGTGATCAACGGCGTGCACGAAGTCCTGCCCGGCCACATCACCCACATGACGCCCGACGGTGTGCGCACGCAGACGTACTGGCGGTGGCACGCCGACCGTCCCGATACCGCCACAGCGTCGACCGACCTGGTGCGCCGCACCGTGGCGGAGGCGACCGCGCCGCTGCGGCAGATGCCAGGCGGGGCGGTCCTGCTCTCCGGCGGGATCGCCTCCGCGGCTGCGGCCGCGATGACCGCACCGACACCGTCGATCGCCGACCGACCGGTCGGGATCACCCTGGCGGTGGGCAGGCAGTGGGGCCTACCACCCAGTGCTGGCGCGAACGTTCTCGCCGCGCAACAGGTCGCCGCGCATCTGCGCCTGCCACACGGCGTCTTCGCCGGCGGGCCCACGGCGCTCATCGCCGCTGCCGGGGCCAGCCGCCGGGTCCTGGACCTGCCCGGCGAATCCCATCTGGACGCGCCGTTGTTCGCGTTGCTGCGCCAGGCGGCACGGGTCTCGCCACGCGTCGTCACCGGTGCCGGGGCGAACGCCCTGTTCGGCGGCCTGCTGTTCCGCACCGATCTGGAGTCCTGCCCCACGTTTGCCTGGCGGCGCGAGGGCACCCCGGTCGATCTGCTGTCGGCCGACGCCCGCCTGAACCTGCTGCCCGCCGCATACCGCAAACAACGCTACGACGACGCCATCGCCGGCGTTCAGTACCTCGACGAGCACGACCCGGCCGGGCGGGCGCACCACCGCGCCGCCTGGCTGATGCTGACCCACTACCTGCCGACCCACCTCAACCGGCTCGACCAGCTCGCCGCCGCGGCCGGCGTCAGGGTGCACCACCCGTTCGCGAACGTGGCGCTGGCCCAGCACCTACTCAACGTTCCGTACGGGGAGCGGCATCTGTCGGGCGTCCGCAACGGGCTGTTGCGGCATGCCGTCGCCGACCTGCTGCCGGCGTCGGTCGTGTGGCGCCCCGGCCACGGCCAGCCCGCCACGCACCTGCTGCCCGAATGGTCACGTCACCACCGCGTTGGGCTGCGGGCTCTGCTCGGCGACCCGGCTCAGCCGCTGCACCCGCTGCTCGACCACGCCCGGATCGGCACGCTGCTCGCCGCCCAGCCCGCCGGCCAGTTGCCCGAGGGCTGGCACACCAGCGTCGCCTCGTTGCTCGAGGTCAACGCCTGGCTGGCCGAGCAGCGCATCACCGTGACCTGACCTGGCGAACCCCTGTACGGCAGGCCGTATCGGGCGGTCACCGAACTCGACTGTGAAGGGAACACCGCGTTATGCGACTCGACCCGTTCAGCATCCAGTACAGCACCCGGCCGACCGCCACCTGGCAGCGGATCCTCGCCGCCGGGCCACGCGTCGGCTACGACGACCAGCTGCAGGCGTGGCTGATCGCCGGCCACGACAACGTGCACAGGGTGCTGGCGGACACCGGCCGGTTCTCCAACACGGCAACGTTGTTCCCGGTGATGCCGGTCAGCGCGGCCGCGGGTGCGGTCCTGGCCGGGCTCACCGCCACGCCGGTCCTGGTGACCGCCGACCCACCGCAACACCAACGCATCCGGCGCATCGTGCGGGACTTCTTCCCGAACACCCCGTCCACAGCCGAGCGCCGCTGGGGAGCGCTGGTGAGAGCCCGCGTCGACGAACAGGTCGCCGAGCTCGCCGGGCGCACCGACGTCGACCTTATGGACGTCGCCGTGTGGCTGCCGCTGCAGGTCGTCGTCGACGTACTCGGCCTGCCCATCGGCACCCGCCCACTGCGCGCCTGGACCGACCAGTTCGCCGCCCTGGTCTGGGGCAACCCCAGCCCCGAACAGCAACTCGCCGCAGCCCACGGCGCGGTCGCGCTGTGGCAGTACTGCACGAACGTCGTGACCGGCCACGCCACCAGCGGCAACCCCGGCCGCGGGCTGATCGGGGACCTGCTGGCCTACCGGGACGGCGACGACGCCCGGCTCACCCTCGACGAGGTCGCCGCGATCATCCTGAACATCTTCGGCGCCGGCTGGGAGACCGTCTCCGCCGCGCTCGGCCAAGCCCTGTTCCACGCGTTACGCGAACCCGACCGGTGGGCGCGTCTGGCTCACGACGAGCACTACCTGGCCGCCCACGTGGAGGAAACCCTGCGGCACTCGCCGGCCATCGACGGCTGGCTGCGCCTGACCCGCGACGAGGTCGTCCTCGACGGCGTCACCATCCCGGCCGGTGCCCGCTGCCTGGTCCTGATCGGCACCGCCGGCCACGACCCTGCCGTCTTCCCCGAGCCGTATGTGTTCGACCCGGGCCGGGCGCGCCTGAGTCAGCATGTAGCCTTCGGCGCCGGCCCCCACTACTGCCTCGGCGCCGCGTTGGCCCGCCTCGAACTCACCACCACCCTGCGCGAGCTGGCCCGCCGCCTGCCGCAGCTCACCCTCCACGGCGGCCACCAGCGCGGGTTCAAACCGTCGGCCGGGTTGCGCCAGGACATCACCCTGCCGGCCAGCACCGGAGCGGCCGGCAGCTGCCCGGTCGCGCCCCCGGCCACACCGGGAGCCCAGCCGTGACCGCCGGCCCGGCCCTCACCGCCCTCGCACCGCGGTCCGTCCTGCGGCGGCACCGGACACATGTGACGGGCCGCCCGCCGGACCTACCCCGACGGCATGTCCCACGCGTGCCGACGCTCGGCCCCCGCCAGTCCGGGGCCCTGCACCGCCTTGAGCGGACGATGCCGTTCAGCCACGGCTATCCGGTCGCCACCGACATCGACTACCGCCGGTTCGGCCGGTTCCTCAACCACATGATCAACAACTGTGGTGACCCGTGGCACGACCCGATCTACCCCGGCCACGCCATGGACGCCGAACGCGACGTGCTCGCCTGGACCGCCGACCTGCTGCACGCCCCGCCCGGGTGGCACGGCCACATGACCAACGGCGGCAGCGAAGTGAACCTGGACGCGTTATGGCAGGCCCGCACCAAACTGCCCAACGCGATCGTCTACACCTCGACGGCCGCGCACTACTCGGTCCGCAAAGCCTGCGACCTGCTCGGCCTGCCGGTCGTGCCGGTCGCCACCGACCGCTACGGCGAGATGGACTACGCCAGCCTCCGCGCACTGGCCGGCCGGCACCGGGCCCGGCCGGCGATCGTGGTGGCCACCTGCGGCACCACCTTCACCGAGGCCTGCGACAAGGTTCCCCGCGTCCACGACGCTCTCGACGAGGCCGGCATCGGCCATCGCTGGATCCACGTGGACGGGGCCCTCGCCCTGATCCCGCGGGCGCTGACCGGCGACGGCGGCTGGTTCGACCTGACCGTGGCCAACAGCGCCTGCTTCTCCTTCCACAAGTTCCTCGGCGTGCCCATGCCCGCCGCGCTGGTGATCAGCCGCAGCAGCCCACACCGCCCTGGCCCGGCCATCTCGTACATCGGCGTCCCCGACACCACTATCAGCGGTTCCCGCCCCGGGCTCGCCGCGCTCATGGCCTGCTACGCCATCGACCGGTACGGCCACGACGGGCACCGCCACCGCACCGAACTCGCCCGCGACCTCGCCGACTACACCAGCCAACAACTGACCGGCATCGGCTGGCCGACCTGGCGCAACCCCGGCGCGTTCACCGTGCTGCTGCGCCCACCGCCCCGCCACGTGACCGCCCGCTGGGCGCTACCCGTCGACGGCGACTGGGCACGGCTGATCTGCATGCCCGGCAAAACCCGCCGCCACATCAACACCCTCATCACCGCCCTGAAGCAGACATGAACAAGCGCCCCGACCCCGTCGCCGCGCTGCCATTGTGCCGCGACGCGGCAATGGCGGTCCGGCATGCCGTCCGCTGCGCCCGCGCTCAGATGGGCGCCGACCGCGGGTTCCTCGGGTCGCGGAACCGGACCGAATACCCCGGGGTACCGCAGCGGCGACAACGGCTGGGCGACCTCGCCGTGAGCTTGTGGCCGCGCTCGCCGCCGTCCGACCGCGCCGGACGGGCCCTTGTGTCGTGCCGCGGTCCGGGCTGTCTGCTGACCACGCGGGGAAGGCCTCCACGACGTCAGCCTCTTCCCACACCGCATCGAACGAACGGATCCGGCATGAGCAAACTCCTGAACCTATCCGCGGCAACCGCGTTGATCCGGACAACGCTGGTCATCGCCGCGTCGGCGGCGCCGGCTCCGATGGCACCACGATGACGGGCTGGGTGCTCCTGGCCGCTGCGATCGTCGCCGAGGTGATCGCCACGACGATGTTGAGCTTCACCAACGGCCTGACCCGCGTCACTCTCACGGTCATCACGGCGCTGCTGTACGTCGTCTCCTACGCCGCCTTCGCCCGCGCACTCAAGACCGGCATCGAACTGAGCGTCGCCTACGCGATCTGGTCCGGCGTCGGCACCACCCTGCTCACCGTCATCGCAGCGTTCCTGCTCGGCGAAACCGTGGGCGTGATCAAGATCGCCGCCATCACGATGATCACCGGCGGTGTCCTGCTCCTGCATCTCACCACCCAGCCCACACCCACCGCATCACCGTCAGCCCAAGCCCACAGCACAAGCCCGGCGGCAACCGCCGGCACCACCAGCCAGCACCCCACAGGAGGTCCCCGCCATGACAATGTCTCGCCACCACCGTCCTGCACCTCTTCACCAGCGGCTCGGCACGACCCGGTTCCTTCTCCAGGCGCTGCGCGCGCCGCGGCAGATCGGCGCGATCGCCCCGAGCGGACGCCGCCTCGCCGCGCAGGCCGCCAGCCTGATCGCCTCCGACCGGCCCCAGACCATCGTCGAGCTCGGGCCCGGGACCGGTGTCATCACGGACGCTCTGCACGCCCAACAACCACCGGACAGCACGCTCTGCGCGGTCGAAATCAACGCCGCCATGGCCAGCCACCTGACCGGCAGCCGGCCGTGGTTGCAGGCCATCCACGGCGACGCCGCGGACCTTCCACGACTGCTTCAGCGCACTGCGATCGGCCCCGTCGACCTCATCATCAGCGCAATGCCCTGGTCGGTCATCCCGCCGGCAAAGCGGAACGACATCCTCGCCGCCATCACCGACGTCCTCAGCCCACACGGCACCCTCGCTACCGTGGTCACGGTGCCCGTCCGCCGGCTACCAGCCATCCGCGACCTGCGCCTGCGGCTGGACACCATGTTCGGTCAGATCCGGCAGACCTCGACGATCTGGTCGAACCTCCCTCCAGCGAACCTGTGGGTATGCACCAACCCACGCAACAGCGGACCCGATCGTGGACTCCGCGGTGGTACTGCCGACGCCGCGGCTCGATAGCAGCTGTCGCGGTGCACCGCGAACGGAGGACGAACACGAGCAGACCCTCAAGGTGGCTGCCCGCGCCATCATCAGGCACCAAGGACGTTGATTGATCGGCTCGACCTGGAAGATCACCCTCGGGCCCAGACAGGCTCGGGGCATGCGGTCACCCGGCAGAGCACCACGCCCGGTGGACGCAGCCTCGTGCGCTGCCGCCGGAGCACCGGCCGTCGGCAACGCCAACCCGTCGGACGTGGATCGAGCTTCTCGGCATCGGTCCCGTCACCAACCAGCCGCCACCGAGGAAGGCAGATCGTTCCGGGAAACCACTGCAAGGGCACGGATCGAGCGCGAGGACCCTGGCCGGGCCGCGGCACCGGCTTCCCACGGGGTGGGCAGATCCGTCGGTGACTCGCGGTCAGGTAGCCAGATCGGTCAGCGCGAACGGGAGGTCACGCACAGGCATGCCCGCCTCGACCCAGGCCCGGCCGGGCAGACCGTGCCGCAGCAGGGCCAGGCCATCCTCGTGCGGATGCAACAGCGACGGCGCCGCGACCGAGCGACGATAGGCGGCCGACACGCCTAGGCCGACGTAGACCAGCCCTCGCTCGGCCGGCCGTTACCTGAGGTCCGCAACCCCGTGGTCTGGCAGAACTGGACCCTCATCTCAAGCACACAGCGGTCGTGACCGGCGACGCCCACCGCCGCAGCCATTTCACGCCCTCAGGGAGAGCGTCGGGCTGAGGTGAACCGGCGACATCCTGTCCTTTCGAAGGCGGCGGAGACCGGCGCCGACCATTCGGGCCTCTGCGGCTGTCTCGTGGTTCGGTGACCGTGAACAGGGGTCTCCGTCGTTCTTGCTCCTCAAATGGTGATTCTCGCCGCCCCAATATGCGGCATATTGGCGTGACCTCATATGAGGGAAGCACCCACCGTCCGCAGCCCGAAGGTGACCGAGTCGACGGTGGATCAATCGCGGATGGTGCAGACCCGCGTGGGCGGTGCACCCCATCTAGGAAGCTGCTCCACTCGTTCTGCCCGGTCCGTTGAACGTCATGGGGCGGCACCTGCCGTCATTCCCCGTCACCTTCCTGCGCTGAGCCGGAACAGGCATCGTCGTCCGGGAATCAACCAGTTGTTCCACATGAACGCGACCCTGGTGCAGTTCCTGGTTTCGCGGGCCATCGCGTGCTCATGGGCGTCTTCAATCCTATTGAAGCTCTGACAGCGCGACGGTGTCCGCAAATACAGCCCACAGCCCAGGGATCCGATTGATTGCTGTGTTCTGCCGTCCGCTCACCGCCGTCCGCGATCGACGAAGTCTTCCAGACTAAAAAGGACTGATTTGAATGGTCAAGATCCTCGCCCGCGTTCTCGCCCTCGCCGCTGTGGCAGTGAGTGTTGCCGTCACGGCCACGCCCGCGCAGGCCGCCACCGTCCGCCAACTCAAGACCGTCCAGAACGGCACCTGCGTACGTCCCACCAGCAAGCCGGCCGACCTACGTGCCCAGAGCTGCAGCACCAAACCCACCAAAGCCAGGGACTGGGAGGTGATCGTCGTCTCCAGCAACTTCAACGGCCATCCCGTGTGGCAGTTGCGGAACCGCAACACCGGCAAGTGCCTGACCCGCTCCGGGTCCGGCCTCGGCATCCCCTCCTCCCAGTCGTGTGGGCTCGGCAACAACACCTACTGGGAAAAGTTCACCATCAAATCTGGCTCCACCACCAAGGCGATCGTGCTCAAGAGCTTCGGCGCATTTGCGATCGCGAAAAAGCACGCCTGCCTGCGCTACGAGGGCAGCTACCACGCCGCGAACATCGAGCTCGCCACCTGCGACACCAGCAAGACCCTGCAGCGCTGGCATCCCTGACCGGCGGGCCGCCGCCAGCCATCGGCCAGCCCTCGGATCCGTACCGCCCGCGCGAGCGCACAGTGCCCGAGCGCGTCCCGCCGTTAGCCGCCGGCATTGCCTTTCCGGGCCGTCCCCGCGTCCGTGGGTCGGCCCTGGCCGAATGCCCCTTTCTTTCGCGGCCTCTGCTCATTTGACCGCTACTTTCCCCCGCGGAGATTTCCCATGACAAGCAGCCTGCACGAAACCGCCGACGTCGTTTCCGTTCAGGGGCTGCTACGTCGGTACCGCATCGCCGTCAGCATCATGTTCGCCATCGCGGGCATGATCATCGGTACGTGGACCGCCCGGATCCCCGAGATCCAGCACCACCTTGGGCTGTCGGACGGCCGGCTCAGCATTGCCCTGCTCGCGCTGGCGTGCGGGGGACTGGTCGGCATGCGAACCGCGGGACGGCTCGTCGACCGGTACGGCACCGGCCGGGTGATGACCGTGACCTCGCTGGCCCTGGGCGGCGCGCTGGCGGTCACCGCGTACACGCCGAACCTCGCCACGCTCGGACTCGCCCTCCTCACCCTGGGGGCACTGCACGGCACCCTCAACGTCAGCATGAACGCGGCGGCCTCGACGTGCCAGACCGCATACGGGCGGCCGATCATGGCCTCGTTTCACGCGCTGTTCAGCATCGGTGGCGTCGCCGGCGCCGCCGCATCAGCCGGCTGCGCCCACGCCCACCTCAGCGTCGGGCAGACCTTCATCGCCGTGGGTGCCGCGCTCACCGTCGCGGCGTTCGTGGCCATACGCCGGCTGGCCTACGCACCGCACACCGAGGCCGTCGACGAGCAGCCCACCTCGGCAGCCCAGCCCGGCGACAGCCGCCCGCGTCGCAGGGTCGCACTGCTCGGCCTACTCGCGTTCTGCGCACTGATCAGCGAGGGCGCGGCAGCCGACTGGAGCAGCGTCCATCTCGACCGGCTCGGCGCCTCACCCGCCTACGCCGCGGCCGCGTACGCCGCGTTCGCCGGCTGCATGACCGTCGGGCGTCTCACCGGCGACCGCATCACCGCCGCCGTCAACCCCGTTGCCCTGCTGCGCGGCTCGGGCGTGATCGCCGGTGCCGGGCTGGCCGCCGGCATCCTCGTCGGCAGCCCTGTCGCCGCGATCATCGGATTCGCGTGCCTCGGCGCCGGGCTGTCCTGCGTCATCCCCACCCTCTACTCCACCGCCGGCAACCTCGACCCCAACCGGCCCGGCGCCGCACTTTCCCACGTAGCGGCGCTGGGTTACCTCGGCTACGTCACCGGCCCGGTCATCATCGGCGGGGCCGCCGCCCACCTCGGGCTGGGCCACGCGCTGCTCATCTTGCCCGTGCTGGCTGGGCTTCTCGTCGCCGCCGCACCCATCGTCAGACCGGCGCAAGGCGCCGCATTGCCGTCGCCTCGCGATCGGCGCCATCTCACCAAGGCCTCAGCGTGAGCAGCCGAACCACCTCTCAATCAAGGAGAACACGATGACCTTCGCTCCCGGCCGCATCCTCGTGCTGATACTCGCCGCGACGGCGGCCACCGCTGTCCTGACCGGCTGCACCGCCGACGACAGCGGCAGCCAACGGCCAGCCACACCGGCCGTCAGCGCCGTGCCTTCGGTGCAGCTCGCGGACGCTGCCCGCCACCTCCAGCAGACCAGCTTCGCCATGAAGCTGACCATCGGCCTGAGCCAGGGCACCGGCACCCTGACCGGCAAGGTGGACCCGGTCAAGAAGGCCGGCGCCTTCACCTCGACCACCAGCGGCCGAGGCGACGACCGCACCATCACCGAGTGGCGGATGATCGGCACCACGCTCTACGCCAAGAGCACCACCAACGGTGTGGCCACCAACGCGAAGCGGCCCTGGCGGCGACTGAAAAGCGAACCCACCGACGGCCTGGCGAAGTCATTCGACGCCGCCAGCATGGCCCAAGCACTGACCAAGGCCACCGCCGTGCAGCGCACCGACGGCACCCATTTCACCGGCACCCTCGACGGCGCCACCGCCAGCTCCGCCTTCGGCCTGCGCGCACCCACCACAAGCGCCCAGATCGGCGCCAGCACACCGGCCCCCACCTCCGTCGCGTTCACCGCCGACATCGACGACCGGCACCGCCTGATCGGCTACCGCGCCACCCTGACCTCCAGCACCGGAGACAGCCGGAACGCCTCGATCGTCTTCTCCGACTTCGGCACCACGGTCACGGTTCAGCCGCCCCCGCCGGGCCAGATCGTCGGCAGCACCATCGGCTGAGGCCGCACGCACCCGAAGGAGAACAAACGGCCTGCATCCCCGCACGATCCGACCGGCCCCGCAACGTGAAGCTCACCCGCGACAGAGACAAGCCCCGCCCGACCGAAGAAGGAACCCCGCATGATCATGTACAACACCCTCATCGGCGTCGCAGCCGGAGCGGCGTTGATCCTCGTCCCGCGCTACTGGGCGGCCCTGCGCGGTGAACACGTCCCCCTGCGCCTGGTGCGAGACCCCGTGGACCACGGCGGGTGGGCCGCCGCGTTCGGTGTCCTCGGCGTGCTGCTGACAGGCCTCGGTTTCGCCATGACCGTCACCCACCCGCTCGCCGAGGCCAAGCCCTACATCGACACCATCTTCGGCGAGCCGGCCCTGCTGCTCGGCGTCCTGCTGCTCGGCGCCGCCTGGCGCATCAGCCGCCATACCGACACCCCCGTCGACCGGGACCAGCTCGACGCAGCGCTCGCCCCCGCCGGCGTCATCGTGTTCATCCTCGGCCTGGTGCTCACCTGGTGCGCCTTGGCCATCCTGCGCTTCGACGTCATCAGCGCCGCACCCGCCGAAGAACCCATCAGCGGGCTGCTGCACCGCCATCCGGCGATCGAGAACACCTTCTTCGCCCTGGTGCTCTACGGGCCGGCGGCGCTGGGCTGCCTGCTGTTTCCCGTTGCCGTCCAGCCCGGCCGTCGCCGACTCTGGCTGATCGTCTACTGGGCCTGGACTGTCAGCGGCATCGGGTTCACCCTCTTCTCCGCCATGAACTTCTACACCCACACCGGTCTGATCATGAACCTCAGCGATCAGACCACCTACCGATGGTGAGACAGCCAGAAACGCACCCGAACACACCGACGTCCTACGGCTTCTCGATGGCCCCTACTGGCACGGAGGTTCGTCATGCAGCGGATCCTGCACATCATCGGCTCACCGCGCACCGGACAGTCAGCGTCGACGGACGTGGCGCAGGCGTACATCGCGGCAGTTGTCCAGCGTCACCCCGGCGTAGCCGTGGACGTGATCGACGTTTGGAGCGATGACCTGCCCGAATTCGACGAAGAGATCATGAACGCGAAGTACGCACACCTGAGCCGGGCAGCGTTGACCCCGCGTCAAGAACAAGCGTGGGCGGCCATCGCACCCCTTGCCCAGCGGATCCGGCAGGCCGACATCCTTGTCATGAGCGTGCCGATGTGGAACCTGGGCATCCCGTACCGCTTGAAGATGCTCATCGACGTTGTCTCGCAAAAGGGCTACCTGTTCGACTTCGACGGCTCGACGTTCACCGGGCTGGCAACCGGGCGGGCAGTGCTCGTCTGTGCGCGCGGCATCAACTACGCCACAGGATCTGCCACTCCGGAACGGGAATGGGACTTCCAGAAGTCCTACCTGATCAAATGGCTCGAAATGATCGGCATCGTTGATGTGCAGACGGTCGTGCTGGAGCAACTGCTGTTCGGCTCCGACGCCGATGCCACGGCCCGCCGGGAAGCGAAAGAGCTGATTGTCCAGCTCGCTGAGGCACCGTGACGGACAGATGGCTCTGCTCCGCGAGTTGCCATCCAGGGCCGCCTTCGAGGCCCCCAGGTGGAGGGGGTCCGCTAGTAGCCGCTCACCCCCGTGCCGCCGGCGGCCTGTCCGCCTCACGGCGAGCGCGCCGTCGAGCGGGCAGGGGTCTGCTCGGTCAACGCCGCTGAGCGGGGCAGGGGGGCGACGGTGGCGTTCTGCTCGGGTGAGGCCCGGATGGCTCGGCGCTGGCGGGTCTTCTTCGCAGGCACTGGGACGCGGCAGCGCTCTTTGTACTCCAAGACCTTTTCCAGGAGCAGCCTTTTGTCCTGCGACTCCTGCGGCATGACGAGCTGCAAAACGCCCAGCACCAGGACGCAGATCAGGCTGAGAACGATGATTGTCACCACCGCCCACGTGGGCGCGTTCATCACGTTGGCCATGACGTTGGCCAGCCCGATCACGACGGACCCGCCGAGAAGGTTGGGCGCCTTCATGCGGCACCGCCGAGGGCCCACGGGTCCTGCGCGTCGGGCAGGTTGGCGTGACGACGACCCTGGTTCGCTCGGGGGTCTTGACCCTTAGCTCGCTTGCGCCAGCGGTAGATGCGTCCTTCGACTGCGCGAAGCGTGAGGCCGAGCTCCGCGGCGATTTGGGCGTGGGTCTTCTCCTGCGCGAGCAGGCCGATGATGACTTTGGTGTCGGGCTGCGCCTGGTCGACCAGCTTCTTGAGATCACGGCGGAGGATGGCCAGCCGGCTCGGGTCGCCCAGGCCGTCGGCGAGGCGACTGCCCAGGTCATCGAGTCGATCTCGTGTCGGCGAGCGACGCCGACGAGCTTGTCAGCACGGTTCTTGGACCACGTCTTGTATGCGCGGGGGAAGTTCAAGGCGCAGGTGCCGATGAACCAGGTCCGCAGGCTCGCGCCGCCGATCGGAGACCAGTGATGCCCGCGAACAGCGGACTTCTCGAACGCCCGCCACGCGCTGTCGATGACGTCGATGGCCAGTTCCATCCGCTCGTCCGACGAGTGGGACAGCACCCACATATCCTCGGGTCTGATGCTCACCGAGCGCTCGGGGGCGTAGCGGGCGATGACCTGCGACATCTTGTGGGTGCGGATGAATGCCTGGAGCACGGGCCACGCGTAGAGCCAGAGGTCGTCGAACAGCTGGTAGTAGGACTGACGGCTGTTCTTGTGCTCGTCACCGGCGGCCAGCTCGTAGCGGACCTGCTCGATGAGGTCGTAGTCATCGAGACGAGCTTGAGCGCGACGCCGGGCCGGGGTGGACTCCATCTCGGGGTCGGCGCTGATCTCAGCGAGCAGGTCAGCGATAGGGTCCAGGGCCAGAGAGGCAAAGATTGCCTTACTACCCTCCGGTTTTGGCAAGGGGTTATTGATGCGCTTCATGCTTCACGCTTATGCAGTTGCGCTCAATTACCCCACGGTCAGAGTTGTGTGACCTGCATCACTCCCACCTGGAGTGGAAGAAATGCCTGTTCAGGTAGGGTGCGCGAGGCTGACTCGGACGGGATGGTGCCCGTCCTAAGCGGTTCCCCGGGTGCAGAGCCGCCAGAGCCAGTCGGGAGCCCGGTCACCTGCAGGTCGGCCCACGCGTCGGCCGGTGGGCTATTCGGCTCAAGGTCGCGCCACAGGCGGGGCTCACTGCTGGCGGGTTGCTCGTCGAGCAGCACAAGCTGCGGGGGAGGGATCCGCGGCGGAGCGGCAGGCACCACGACCGTAGCCGTCCTGGGTCGGGCTGCTCGTCCCCGCCCAGTAGCGGTCAGCTGGAGCTCCTGGGCACGCAGTCGTCCGTGACCACGCCCCAGCCCGGTCCACACCTTGCTTGTACATTCGATCACCAGGTCAGACCCGGGCCACGCCGACGTCGGGATCAGGACGGTTCCACGCTGCCGGGCCCTTGCCTGAAGCGACCGGAGCAGCGCCGCGACCGCCGGAGTCGCTGGCCAAGTTCCGCCAGTCAGGTCCTGTCGGCCTCGGGGTGCTCCTTCACACCTTGCACGTCGTGAAGGGCGGCTCGAGGAAGCGCCGTGCGGGGGATCGAAGGACATGACGTTGGCACCACCGGGCCCGCGCCGACGATATCGAAGTCCGTCAGCCGCGCCTGCGCTTCACTGGCGTTGCCATTCCATCGCATGAGGCGACAACGCTTCCGCCTGCCTCACGTTGCTCATCACCTGGGGAATGCCAGTGGAGCACGACCCCAGAGGGCGCGCTCCACTTCATGAGTCGGCAGTTATCGTCAGGCGGAAACGAGGCGCCGCACGACGTAGCTGTTGCTGTAGACCTTCTGCTTCTGGACGGTCTTGCCGGCGCGGGGAGAGGCCCACATGTAGCCGCCACCGGCATAGATGCCGACGTGGGTGCCGTAGGACCCGGAGCGGAAGACCAGTAGATCGCCCGCCTTC
>NZ_QHHV01000370.1:0-7103 GCF_003947245.1 Actinoplanes sp. ATCC 53533
TGTCGGCCAAGCAGTCCGACCCGGATACCAGCCAGCAGTCGCTCACCACCGACTTCTACTGGTGGCCCGCAGGCGGCGCCCGCAGCGAGTCGAACAAGATCGCGCAGTCGTCCGGTAACCCGTCACCGGTGTCCAAGGCGATCCCGGCCGGCCGGCTCGCGGACAACACCACTTACGTCTGGCAGTCGCGTACCTGGGACGGTACCGACCATGGCGCCTGGTCCGGGACGTGTGAGTTCACCGCCGACCTCACACCGCCGGCACCGCCGACAAGTGTGATCTCGACGCAGTACCCGGTTGACGCGCCGACCGTGCCGGGCAGCGGTGGCGTGGGGCTGACCGGTGAGTTCACCGTCGGCGCCCCGAGTACTCGGCCCACGGACATCGTCGCGTACGCCTACACCCTCGATTCCGGAATCCAGGCCAGCGGTGCCCGGACGGTGCCCGCTGAGGCCAATCACTCCGGTGTCATCAAGAACCTCGCTCCGACCCGGGACGGTGTGAACACGCTGCGGGTGTGGAGCAAGGAGAAGTCGGGCCGGTTCTCCGCCACGCCGTTCAGCTACACCTTCAAGGTGAAGACCGGTTCCGGTCCGGCGGCGGCGTGGGTCTTCGATGAGGCGGCCGGTACCACGACGGCCACCGACGACACCGGACACGGCAACACCGCGACCCTGGCCGGCAGCGCTACCCGTGTCGCGGGGCGGTCCAACGTCGGCTCCACGTTGTCGCTCAACGGTACGACGGCGTACGCCTCGCAGGCTGGTGCCCTGCACTACCCGCACCCGGACACCGACGCGGTGACGCCGGTCCGCACCGACTCGAGCTTCACCGTTTCCGCCTGGGTGAAGCTCGCTGCCACCGGTGGCACCGGCCAGCGCACCGTCATCGCGGCCAACGGCACCAGGACGGCGGCCTATTCGCTCGGCTATTCCGGTCCGGACAACAAGTGGCGCTTCGCCATGGCAGGCTCCGACGCCGACAACGCCACCCAGTACGCGGTGCTGTCCAACGCGGCGCCCACCGCCAACAAATGGACCCACCTCGCGGCTACTTACAATGTGTCGACCAAGAAGCTGACGCTCTTCGTCAACGGCGTCGCGCAGACCGCCACCGCGACGCTGACCGGCGGTTTCAACGCAACCTCCGATGTCACTGTCGGGCGCCGGAAGTGGAACGGTGCGTACGACGGCTACTTCACCGGGCAGTTGGACGACCTGGGCGTGTACACCTTCGTCGTACCGGTGGCGGACATCGCCCTGCTGACCATGCCGCTGCCGCCGGTCGTTACCTTCCCGGAGACCACGCCCGCGGAGATCGGCAAAGCCACCAAGGTTCAGCTCAACGCCGCCGGCGACACGAACGTCACCGCGTACAAGTACAGCGCCGGCTCCGCCATCCTGGACAAGACCGCGACCCCGGCAACCGCCGGCGCGATCGCCGACGGCTCGGTGACGCCTACCTCGGCAGGTCCCACCACCGTGTACGCCAAGTCGGTGGGGGCGAACGGCCAGCTCAGCCTCGTCGGTACCGCACAGTTCGAGGTCGCCGGCGGTGCTTCGCTCAGCGGCGTGGTCATCGACTCGGAGACCTTCGAGCTGGTGCCGGGCGCGGTGGTGACACTGCAACCGGGCGGCCTGACCGCGACGACCGGTGACGACGGCGGGTTCACCTTTGCTGGCCTCGTAGCGGGTCAGTTCACGATCACCGCGACGGTGGACGGCCGCTGCGGCCGAATCTTCCGAACCACCCTGTCCCTGGATGGCGATACCTGGCAGGACATGGTGGTCGCCCCGCCGACCGACGATCTGGGCTACACCTGCGACGAGACGACCTCCTCGTTCGCCCCGGCGACCACCGCAGTAACCCTGACCGGTGATGACGCGGTGGCCACCGTAGAGATCCCGTTCGCTTTCCCGTTCTACGGCCAGGCCTACCGCTCCGCCTGGATCGACACCAACGGCGTCCTGTCATTCGTCGACCCGTCCGGTTCGCACCCCGGTGACGGTCTTCCGCTGCCCGGGACGGCCACGCCCGACGGCCTGGTCGCACCGTTCTGGGACGACCTGGTTGTGGACTCCTCGGCTAGCGTGAACACGACCAGCTCCGGCACCGGCACGGCCGCGAAGTTCGTCGTCGAGTGGCGCAACGTGCTACGCAAGGGCACTACAGCCGAGCGACTGTCCTTCGAGGCCGTCCTCGGCGCCGACGGCACGGTGACGTTCAGCTACACCGGGCTGGACAACGACAACGAGCGCGGCGCCAAGGCTGTAGTCGGCATCGAGGCACCGGACGGCGCGGACGGGCTGACGTACGCGGCTGGCGAGGCCGCGCTGGCCACCGACCGATCGGTGATCTTCGACTCGCCGGCCGCGATGGACCTGCCGTCCACCTACTCGATCTCCGGCAAGGTCCTCAGCATGTCAGGCACCGGGATCTCCGGCGCAAAGGTCACGCTCGACCCGACAGGAATGCAAGCCACCACCTCATCCGACGGCACGTACCGCTTCGATGGGCTGATCCCGGACACGTACACGGTCTACTCAGCGCAGAACCAGAAGTGCCCGCAGGTCGCCCAGGAGATCGTCGACCTGACCGCGGACACCGTCCGCGACCTGCGCCGGGCACTGGACTACGGCGGCATGGGCTACGCCTGCGCGCAGGTCACAGGCAGCTTCGTCGCCGCGGCCAACGCGCTCGCGTTGACCGGCGACGAAGGCACAGCCGGGATCACCCTGCCGTTCGCGATGCCGTTCCACGGCCAGACGTACACCTCGGCCACGGTCAGCACCAACGGCTTCCTGACCTTCGGCGCCTCGCTTGGCACCAACACGTATGCGAACCCGACGATGCCGACGCTGGCCGCGCCGAACGCGGTGGTCGCGCCGTTCTGGGACGATCTCGAGATCGACGCCTCGGCGAGCGTGCGCACCGACACCGTCGGCACCGCACCGAACCGCAAGTTCGTGATCGAGTGGCGCAACGCGAAGTTCCGTCCGAGCGGCCCGGACCGGATCACCTTCGAGGCGGTGTTCAGCGAGACCACCGGTGAGATCGCCTTCAACTACGGCACGCTAACCACCACGCTGCAGCAGGGCGCGGCGGCGACGATCGGCATCGAGAACGCCTCCGGCACGGTGGCCCAGCTGTTCTCCTTCCAGGAGGCGCGGGTCAACTCCAACGGCTCGATCACCTTCACCCCGGCAGCACCGGGTGTGATCAGCGGCAGTGTCACGGTCGCAGTCACCGCAGGCCTGGCGGCCGGGCTGACGGTCAGTCTCAGCCCGGGCGGCCGCACCACGACCACCGCCGCCGACGGCACATATCAGTTCACCGGGGTGCCGGTAGGCGAGTACAAGGTCTCAGTGGCCACCGGTGATGCGCGGTGCGCCGGCCGGTACGCGAACGCGACGATCAACCTGCCCGGCGGCACCACCGACGTGGACCTGTCGGTGATGACCGACGGTGACGAATTCGGCTACAAGTGCACCTCCGGCAGCACCGCGTTCATCCCCGGCACGATCACCGAGGACTGGACCGGTGACGAGGTCACCTGGCAGAAGAACCCGCCGTTCCCGGTCAAGCTGTACGGCCAGACGTACACCTCGGCCTGGATCAACTCCAACGGCCTGGTGACCTTCAAGGACCCGCTATTCTTCGGCTGGATCGGCTCCAACCCCAACGAGGTGCCGACCCAGGCGGCCGAGGGTCTGCCGGACGCCGCGGTCTACGCGCACTGGGACGACTGGGTGTTGGACACGCAATCGCACATTGCGACGACCACGACCGGTACGGCACCGAATCGCAAGTGGGTCGTGGAGTGGCGCAACGTCCACCTCTGGGAAGATGTCAATGCCAGAGCCACCTTCGAGGCCGTGTTCTCCGAGAACGGCGAGATCACCATCGCCTACTCGCAGATCCCTGCCGGCTACGCCGTCGCCCGTGGCGCCGGCGCCACGGTGGGCATCGAGAACGCATCCGGCACCGTGGGCTTCCAATACCTGCACAAGCAGGCGCTGCTCGAATCCGGCAAGGGCGTGACCTTTGTACCCGGCCAGCCGGGCGCGGGCGCGGTCAGCGGCACAGTGACCTGCCAGGGCGCCCCTGTGGCCGGGGCCGGCGTGGCGGTGGCCGGCAAGTCGGCCACCACCGCGGCCAACGGCACCTACCGGATCGCCGACGTCCCAGCCGGCGAATACGCGGTGATCGCCACCCAGACAACCGGAGGGTGTGCCGGCTCCACGGTTGACCAGGTAACCGTCGCCACCAACACGGAACCGACGGCCGACTTCACCACCGGCACCACGGCCACGGCCAGCGGCTACACAGTCACAGAGGAACCCGTGACCTGGACCCCGGCCGACACCACCGTGCTACCGATCACCGGCGACGACGCGTACACCTCCGTGAGCCTGCCGTTCCCGGTGACCCACTACGGCAAGACATACACGACAGCCTGGGTAGACAACAACGGACTGCTGGCCTTCACCGACCCGGGCGAGTCGTCCTCGGACGCCTGGCCGATCCCGTCGGTGCGCAACCCCGAAGAGCCGAACAACGCGATCTACCCGTTCTGGCACGACTGGGTCGTCGACGCCAACGCGAGCGTCCGCACAGCGGCCAGAGGCGCCGCACCGCAACGACAGTTTGTCATCGAGTGGCGCAACGTGGCGTCCTATGAGGACCCGAACACCCGCGTCTCATTCCAGCTGATTCTGGATGAGGCCGGCGGCTACCGGTTCGCGTACAACGAGATCGACGGCACGTTCCTCGAACTGGGTGGCGGCGCCACCATCGGCATCGAGAACGAGGACGGCACCGTCGCGATCCAGTACACCTACCGGGCACCCGTCCTACGACCTGGCCTCGGCCTGCACATCACGCCCCCCGTTTCCTGACCGCGCTTACCGGAGCGGGAGGAATCTTCCGGTGAAAGGTGTCCGAGCGAGGCACCTTCCTCACGTTCTGATCGATGCCCCTGCACCACCCTTGGCCATTCCCATTGCCTTCGGAGGCTCCGGTGCCGCCAACTCTGCCCTCGATCGCCGTGGTTGTCACCCGGCGCCGTCCCGCTCACATCACTCGGCGCTTCGCCACCGCGACACTCGCGGCTCTGGTTCTGACGAGCCTGCTGCATGCCCCGGCCCGGGCTGACGCCCGCGCTGAATTTGCACCTCCGGTCGCCAAGGCCGTGCCGAGCGTGCCGGTCGCGCAGGTAAAGGCCAGCAAGCCCGCACGCGGGGAGCCGATGAGCGATGCCCGGGCCAAACCGTCGCCGGTCTGGCCCACCGCCGGCGCGAGTGAGTTGGACGCCCGAAGCGGCCCTGCGGCGGCCCACGTCGGCAACCTGCCGGTGCGGATAGGTGCCGCACCGGCCGCCGGCGGGCGTACCGGGCAGTTCGCCGGCAAGGTCCGCGTTCAAGTCCTGGACCGGGCGGCGACAGCGAAGGCCGGCGTGCGAGGGGTGTTGCTGCGAGTAGAGCGACCCGCTGGCTCGTCCACGGCGGACACCGTCGATCTGACCGTTGAGTACGGCAAATTCCGCACCGCCTACGGTGCGGACTGGGCATCTCGACTGCGTCTGGTTGCCCTGCCCGAGTGCGCACTGACAACCCCGCAGCGGCAGGAATGCGTCGGGCGGCCGCTCCCGTCGCGCAACGACTCGCGGGCCGGAACCGTAGCCGCCGGGGTGCCTGTGGCCGGCCAGACCGCATCGGCGCTCGTCTCGGTGCAGGCGGCGCCGGCCGGGCCGGCGGGCAACTACGGGGCCACTCCGCTACAGCCGTCGGCCACCTGGTCCGCAGGAGGAAACTCCGGCGACTTCGCCTGGTCGTACCCGATGCGGGTTCCCCCTGCCCTGGGCGGTTCCGCACCCCAGGCGGTGCTGTCGTATTCATCGCAGTCGGTGGACGGCCGGCACGCGGCCACCAACAACCAGCCCTCCTGGGCCGGCGAGGGCTTCGACGCCTGGCCCGGTGGATTCATCGAACGCCGATACGAGCTCTGCGCCGACGACATGGGCGGCAACGCCAACAACACCGAGAAGACCGGGGACCAGTGCTGGGCGACGGACAACGCATCGCTCTCCCTGGCGGGACACGCCGGCGAACTGATCTACAACGCGGCCGAGGGCAGATGGCATCTGCGCAGCGACGACGGCACCAAAATTGAACGTCGGACCAACGCGGACAACGGTGACGACGATGGCGAGCACTGGGTGGTCACGACCACCGACGGCGTGCAGTACTGGTTCGGGCTGAACAAGCTGCCAGGCGCCGGCAGCGAGCGCACCCAGTCGGCATGGACGGTGCCCGTCTTCGGCAACAACTCGGGCGAGCCGTGCCACGCGACCGCATTCTCCAACTCCTCCTGCGTCCAGGCGTACCGGTGGAACCTCGACTACGTCGTCGACCTCCGCGCTAACAGCACGTCGTACTGGTACGCCAAGGAGACCAACTCGTACGGCCGTAACAAGAAGTCCGACGACATGGTCCCGTACGTGCGCGGTGGCTATCTGCGGCACATTGCGTACGGCACCCGCCGGGTGGGGGACGCGGACAGTGTGTTCGGCGGGAGCGCGCCCGCTCGAGTGGTCTTCGGGGTCGGCGACCGGTGCCTCTCCACCTGCGGTACCCACGACGAGGCGCACTGGCCGGACACCCCGTGGGACCAGGAGTGCACCGGTTCCACCTGTGATGTGTTCTCGCCGACGTTCTGGTCAACCAAGCGGCTCGCGACCGTCACCACCCAGGTGTGGGGCGGAACGGATTACCGGGACGTGGAGCGATGGTCGCTGACCCACTCCTTCCCGGACCCGGGCGACGGCACCAGAGCAGGGCTGTGGCTGGCCAAGATCTCCCACGACGGACTGGTCGGTACCGACGTGAGCATGCCGGACGTGGAGTTCACCGGCATTCAGTTGGCCAACCGGGTGGACACGATCGACCACTCGCCGGCCATGAACTGGTGGCGGCTCGCGATGGTCCGCAACGAGACCGGCGGCACCATCAACATCACCTACTCGGCGCCGGATTGCGTCGCCGGCTCGCGAATACCCTCGGCGGCGCACACCAACGCCCTGCGGTGTTACCCGGTGCGCTGGA
>NZ_QHHV01000371.1:0-8791 GCF_003947245.1 Actinoplanes sp. ATCC 53533
CCGCTACGGGGTGAGCCGCTACGGGATGAGCCGGTACGGGGTGAGCCGCTACGGGGTGAGCCGCTACGGGGTGAGCCGCTACGGGATGAGCCGCTACGGGATGAGCCGCTACGGGATGAGCCGCTACGGGGTGAGCCGCTACGGGGTGAGCCGCTACGGGATGAGCCGCTACGGGATGAGCCGCTACGGGGTGAGCCGACTGCCGGGCCACCTCGCGGCGGTTGGCGAGCGCGATGATCAGCGACCCGACGACGGTCGGCGCGATCCAGGCGACCAGGCTGCCCCGAGTCAGCTGGACGCCGAAGGCGGTGACGAACGAGATCACGCTGCTGCCCATGAGGTTCAGGTGCCAGAGCCGCCAGGCGTGCGGGTCACCGCGCAGCACGGGCCGGCGGCGGGCCAGCCACACGCCGCCGGCGACCCACACCGCGGTCAGCACGCCCAGGACGGCCAGCCCCACCAGGTGCGCCGGGTCGTAGGTGACCAGGCCGAAACGCGGTCAGGCAGAGCACGCCGGCGCTGACCGCGTAGATCCGGCCGAGCGCGGGGTGCCGGCCGCGCCGCTTGGGCGCCAGCATCACCGGTACGGCCAGCAGCAGGCCGAGGCCGCCGGCCGGTGGCGTGGACGGCGATGAGCGCAGGATGAGACCACTCCATGAACTGCCCCCGTGACCTATCTAAGTGGAATGTCGTGACCTCATCGTGCGACCTGACACAATGGCATGTCAAGGAGGTATCCGATGCCCGCCCGCACGCTCAACGCCACCGCCGCCTCGCTGCTCGGTTTCCTGCACGAGGGGCCGATGTCCGGTTGGGATCTGGTCGCCACCGCCCAGGCCCGGATCGGTGACTTCTGGTCGCTCACCCAGA
This sequence comes from Actinoplanes sp. ATCC 53533, assembly GCF_003947245.1. Lineage (NCBI taxonomy): Bacteria > Bacillati > Actinomycetota > Actinomycetes > Micromonosporales > Micromonosporaceae > Actinoplanes > Actinoplanes sp. ATCC 53533. The sequence goes on from NZ_QHHV01000371.1 coordinate 871, forward strand.
GCCAGGTGTATCGGGAACTGGCCGCCATGGCCGCCGACGGGCTGGTCGAGGCGCACGAGCGCGGCCGGCGGGACCGGCGACCGTACGCCATCACCGACGCCGGCCGGTCGGCGTTCACCGCGTGGGTCACCCGGGCACCGGAGCCGGAGGCCATCCGGTTTCCGCTGCTGCTGACGATCATGTTCGGCCGGCACGTGCCGGCCGAACGACTGGCCGAGATCGTGGCCCAGCACCGGGCGACGCACGCCGCACGGCTGGCCGCGTACGAACAGTTCGAGACGGAACTACCGCCCGGCGCGGCCGAGGCCGAGCCGTACGCGGTGGCCACGCTGGCCTTCGGACTGGCGTACGAGCGCGCGATGCTGGCCTGGTTCGCCGGCCTGCCACCCGCGATCAGGGGCGACTGACCGGATTTCCTCGGTCCCCATTTCCTCGGTCCCCATTTCCTCAGTCCTCATTTCCTCAGTCTTCGGCGCAGGTGCCGACGATAGGACTGTGAGCCTTGACATGCCGCCCGGCGTGACCGTCCTCGGCGAGCTCGGCCGCGGCGCCCGAACGGTGGTGTACCGCGTCACCAGGGACGGCCACGACCGGGCGATGAAGGTGTTCCCCGGCGGCTCCGACCCGGCGGCCATGCAGGACCTGCGGCGGGAGGCGGCCCTTCTCGCGTGGACCGACCACCCGGCGCTGCCGCGGGTGTACGAGGTCGGTCAGTCCGGCCAGCGACCGTATCTGATCATGGAGTTGATCGAGGGGCGAAGCCTCGGCGAGATCCTGCGGATCCGCCCGCTCGCCGTCGACCACGCCCTCCGGCTGGGCGGTCAGCTCGCCGGCGCCCTCGCCGCGCTGCACGGCGTCGGCCTGGTGCACCGCGACGTCAAGCCGCACAACATCATGATCGAACCGGACGGTACGGCGCGGCTCATCGACCTGGGAATGGCGGGCCGCACCAGCGCCCAGCGGAGCGACGCGGCGGTCGGCACGTTGCAGTACAGCGCCCCGGAACAGGGCGGGACGCTCAACCGTCCGGTCGACGCCCGCAGCGACCTGTATTCACTGGGGGCGGTGCTCCACGAGTGTCTCACCGGCGCCCCACCGTTCGCCTCGACCGACGCCAGTGAGCTGCTGCGCCTGCACTCCGGCGCGCCCCCGCCCGACCCACGCGACGACCGGCCGGAGGTTCCGGCCACGCTCGCCGCGATCCTCGCCAAGCTCCTCGCCAAGGATCCCGACGACCGATACCAGAGCGCGGCCGGGCTCGGCGCCGATCTGAGCCGCCTCGCCGCCGACCCGCTGACCGATTTCGCCCTCGACCGTACCGGTGCCGTGGAAGGCACCGAACCCGTCGACGGCACGGACGCCGCCGCGGCGCCCGAGTCGACGCCGCTGACCGGCCGCGACCGCGAGGTGGACCAGCTCACCGCGCGCTGGCGCGAGGCGCGTGCCGGGCGCGGCGGGTTCGCGGTCATCGCCGGCGGACCCGGCACCGGCAGGAGCCGGCTGGCCCGGGAACTCGGCCGCCTCGTCCGTGAGGACGGGGCGCCGGCCCTCATCGCGGCCTGCCCGCAAGCCCCGCTGCCGCTGGCCCCGCTGCGCGCCGCGCTCGGCGCGCGGCTCGGCGGGCTTACCGGCGACCCGGCGGCGTTCGCCCAGTCCGTCGCCGACCGCGTCGAGGAGTTCGCCCGGGCCGAGGGTGGCGCGCTGATCTGTCTCGACGACGCGGACCGCGCCGACGAGGCCACCCTCGCGGTGCTGAGACTGCTGACCGCGGGCGTCCACGACGTACCTCTGCTGGTCCTGCTGACCGTCGCCGACGGCCGGGCCGGCGCGCTGCCGCCGGGCGTGCTGCGGCAGGTCGATTCGATCATCAGCCTCGGCCCGTGCGACCCGGCCGAGGCGGCGGATCTGGTCGCCGCGTTCGCCCGTGGGCGCGACCTCGACGAGGCCGTGCTGAGCCGGCTCGCCGCCCGGGCGGGCACGACCCCGTTCGAGATCCGGGAATACCTCACCGCGGTGGTGGACGCGGGGGTGCTGACGCCCTCCTGGGGACAATGGCAGCTCGACACCGACGGGCTGGACCGGATCGCGCTGCCGGCGGATCTGCACGCGCTCGTCCTGCGCCGCCTCGACGGCCTCAGCGAGCGGGGCCGGACCCTGCTCACCGCCGCGGCCGTGCTCGGCCCGGCGTTCTCCGCCGCGGCGGCGGCCCAGGCCGGCGGGGTGGATCCGGCCGACGCGGCCCGGCTACTGGCGGATGCCGTCACGCGGGGCGCGGTGCGCCGCCAGGACGACGGGTACGGGTTCACCCACGAGCAGTTGCGCCTGGCCCTGCTCGACGCCGCCGACCCGGCGCTGGTGCGTGATCTGCATCAGCGCGTCGCCGACCTGCTCGTCGCCGCCGGCGGCGAGGGTCCCGCGCACACGTACTCGCTCGCGCGGCACTGCCTGCGCGGGCACCCCGGCCGCGACCCGGCCAAGGTGGTCGAGGCCTGCCGGGCCGCCGGTGCGCTCGCGCTCGCCGAGGGCGCCCCGGGCGAGGCCGTCGCCCTGCTCGAACCGGCGCACCGGTTCGCCGTCGCCGATCTGCCGCCCACGGTCGGCAGCGAGATCGCCGAACTGCTCGGAGCCGCGTACCACCGGTCCGGCCACCTCGCGCTCGCGATCGACACCCTGACCGGCGCGCTCGCGGCCGCCGCGGACCGGTTCGCCCGGGCCCGCATTCTGCTGGCGATCAGCGTCCTGCACATGGACGCGTGGGACCTCGAGCCCTGCCTGACGACGATGCGCCGGGCCCTGTTCGTCCTGGACTGCCCCCTGCCCGCCAACCGGCTGTCGCTGCTCGCCGGCACAGTGGGCCGGTTCGTCGCCGGGCTCGTCGTCGAGCGCACCGGCGTCGGCTTCGGCACGGCCACCGGTGCGGACGCCGACCGCTTCCGGCTCCAGGCGCAGCTCTTCAGCACCGGCGGCGGCGCCGCCAGCCTCGGTCTCGACCCGATGCTCGCCCTCGTGCTGCTGCTCCGGTCGCTCTATCCGGCGAGCAGGCTCGGCTTCTCTTCGGAGTACGTGCAGGTGCGCTCGGACGTGGCCAGCATCCTCGACATCGTCGGCGGGCCACGGCTCAGCTCCGGCGGCTACGCCCGGGCCGTCCGGGCCGCGGTCGAGATCGGCGACCGCGCGGGAGCCGCGTTCGTGCTCCAGACGCGGAAGCTGATCCGGTACATCGCCGGTCGTGGTCAGGCCCGCGACATCCTGGCCGACTCGGCCGATCCGGAGCGCCTGATCAGCGCCGGCCGGTTCGTCACCCAGCTGGGCGGGACCCTGTGGGTGCAGTTGCTAGCCGGCTTCAGCCGCGACGCGCAGACCCTGTACCGGGAAGGTGTCGCCCGGCTGGACGCCGCCGACCTGCCGGAGAGCTCGCTGGTCCTGGCCGGCGCGTCGGTGGCCGCCGCGATGGGCCGGGTCGCCGAGGCGGACGCGGCGCTGCGCGGCGTCGCCGGTGACCCCGCCGCGTTCCGCAACCCCAGCCGCCGGGTCAGCCTGTTGCTGGCCCGGGCGCAGGTCGCGGTCGAGCAGCGCGACCTCGGCGAGCCCTTCGACCAGGTCGCCGCCGACGTCGCGGAGCTGCGCCTGAACCCGAGGACGCTGCTGGTGCCGCTGCGGGGAATCTACGTGTACCTCGCCTACGGCCGCCTGGAACAGTGCCGCACCGCGACGCCCCTGCGGCAGAGCTGGGCGCTGGACGCCGCCCGGCGGGCCGTCGCGGACCTGCGGGGCACGGCAGCGGCCTCTCCGCTGCTCAAAGCGCATTGCCGACTGGCCGACGCCTGGCTGCGCCACCTCGAAGGCGACCCGGCGGGGGCGCTCGCCGCGCTGAGCGCCGGCGATCCGATCCTGCGCGCGGCCGACGCACCCCTGGCGAGCTTCGAGGCGGCCCGCCTGCGGGCACACGTCCTGCTCGCCCTCGGCCACGACGCCGAGGCGACCGTCGCCGCCGCGGGCGCCCTGACGCTCGCCGTGCGGTACGAGTGGCCACACCGCGCGCAGTGGCTCCGCGACGAATTCGGCGTCGACGGCCCCGTTCCCACCGTCGGCGGCAGCGGCAGGAGCGCCGACACCGACCTCACCTCGGCCGCGTACCGGCTGCGGCTCGACGCGGTGGCCGCGATGAGCCTCGCCTCGGCCCGGATCGTCGATCCGGCGGAGCTGACCCGGGTCGCGCTCGACGAGACGATCCGGCTGCTCTCCGCGGAACGCGCCTACCTGTTCCTGACCGACGAACGGGAGAAGCTCATCCCGCACCTGGGCCGCGACGCCGCCGGCAACGACCTGACCGAGATCGTCGGCTACGGCTCGACGCTGGTCGAGCAGGCCCGGCAGAGCCGCGAACCGCTGGTCGTCACCGGTACGGACGAAGGCGCCGCCCTCGGCTCGCAGAGCGCGGTCGCGCACGGGCTGCGCAGCATCATGGTCTCCCCGCTGCTGCACGACGGCCGGCTGCTCGGCGTGCTGTACCTGGACAGCCGAATCGCCAAGGGCATGTTCACCACCGCGGACGTCGGCGTGCTCGCCGTCATCACCATGCACGTGGCCGCCGCCCTGGAGACGACCCGGGCCGCGCAGCTCACGCTCGACGTCCGGTCGGCACAACACGAACGGGACATCGCCGAGATGCTGCGCACCGCGATGGAGCACGTGTCGGGCACCCTCGACCCGGCCGAGGTGCTCAACCGGCTCCGGAGCGCGATCGGCCGCGCGCTGCACGCCGACCACGCCCTGCTGGCGATCCGCGACGGCGACAAGGTCCTGCTGGCAGACCCGGCGAACGACCAGGAGCCGGACGTCGCCGACCTCGATCCGGCCTTCGACCGGCTGCTCGCCGGCGGCGTACCGGTCTCGGCGGAGACCTCCGCGCGGGCGGCACCGGCCGTGTTCGCCGCCGCAGCGCGGCAATCGTGGCTGGCCGTGCCGCTGCGGTCGCGCCACCGGGCGGTCGGCGTCGTCTTCATCTCGGCGGACCGGGCCGGCGCGTACGGCGCGGCCCACCGCGAGATCGCCGCCGTGCTCGCCGGGCAGGGAATGATCGCCTACGAGAACGCCGAACTGTTCAAGACGGTCGAGCAACTCGCCCTCACCGACGGGCTCACCGGCCTATTCAACCGCCGGCATTTCTTCCAGCTGGCGGACCGGGAAATAGCCACCGCCCGGCGCCGCGCCAGCCCGCTGACCGCACTGATGCTCGACATCGACCACTTTAAACAGATCAACGACGGCTACGGCCATCCCGTCGGCGATCAGGTCATCGTCACGGTGGCGAACCGGCTGAACGCCACCATCCGGAAAACCGACCTGGTCGGCCGGTACGGCGGTGAGGAGTTCGTGATCTTCCTGCCCGACACCGGCTACGACGGCGCGAACATCCTCGCCGAGCGGATTCGGGCCGCCGTCGCCGACCATCCGGTCGAGACCGACGCCGGGCCGCTGACGGTCACCGCGAGCATCGGGCTCGCGCCGTACCTCTTCACCGACACCGAGCCCGGCAGCCTGCTCGCCCGCGCCGACGAGGCACTGTACGGTGCCAAGCAGAGCGGACGTAATCGCGTGGTGAACCACGCCTCTTCATTGAATGAACTTTCCGGTGACCATTCGCCGTGAAGAGACAGCGCCACCCACTAAGTTCAGAGGAAAAGCGTGGCCTTCTTCAGGGTGGTGTCGAACGGCTGTCATGGGCAGTGAAATCAGCAACGTGCACGCGGGAATAACCCGACTGCCGCCGGACCGGGTCGCCGCCCGCGTCCTGGCCCACGCGCTGATCGAGCAGACCCAGGTGGCGCCGCGCCCCGACCTCGTGAACAGCCTCGCCGCGCAGGCCGAGGCGGCCGGCTGGGGCGAGGTGCAGGTGCTGCTGCTGCACTCCCGCCTGATCCTGGCCGCCCTGCAGGGTGCGCGGTACGAGCAGATCCGGCGCGACTCCGACGCGATGCTGGCCGCCGCGGAGGCCACCGGCGAGGAGATCCTGCTGGGGCTGGCCCTGGCCTCGCGGGCGCTGTTCCTGCTGGACACCGAGCACCCGGAGTCCACCGGCGACGACGTCGGCTGGCTGCTCGCCCGGGCGGTCGCGATGCTGGACGACGTCGCCGACACCGATCCGGCAGAGCTCGGGCTGCGCGCCGTGGAGCTGCCGGCCTGCTTCGTCGAGTGCGGGCAGGCCTACCACCGGCAAGGGCTGTGGGAGCTCGAGGAGGAGATGTACGTACGGGCGGCGGAGGCGCTGGAGATCCCGCTGCCGGGCAGGGTCCGGCCGGTCGCCGAGTTCACCCGCAAGGTGCTCGTGGTCAACCGGCTGGAGAGCGCCGCGGCACTGACCAGCGACCTGCTGGAGATCGGCCGGCGCGAAGCGGCGCGGCAGGTCGCGGCCGCCGCTGTCCGGCCCAGCCCGGCGGAGCGCGCGAGCCTTCCACCGGGCTGGCGCGACGAGGTGCGCGCCATGGAGCGCCTGCTCGACGTCGTGGCCTGCCGGTCGGGGCTGGACGGGGGGCCGGCGGCCGTTCCGGCGGAGCTGTACGAGGTGCTCGGCGCGAGCACCTCGGACCGGTACCGCGCCTGCCTGCTGCTCGCGGCAGCCGTCGGCGCGCACGACGCCGGCGACCTGACCACGGCCGCGTGGCGGGCCGAGCAGGCCGTCACGCTGCTGGACGACGCCAAGCCGAGCATCACCACGCTCGCGCTCCGCCTCGCCACCCAATCCACCCGCGACGGCGCCGCCGTGCGGTACGCCCGCTATCTGGCGCTGCAGCGGTGGCAGGCGCGGCTGGAGATACTCGGTGCCGCCCGGTCGCGGCTGGAGGCGGCCCGGGTGCTGCGCCACACCGAGCAACTGAGCCGGCAGGCGTACGTCGACGCGCTGACCGGCCTGGCGAACAGGCACGCCGAGACCCGCCACCTGGCGCGGCTGCGGCGCCGCGGGCCGCTCGACCGCCTCGGGGTCATCCTGCTCGACGTGGACTACTTCAAAACCGTGAACGACACCTTCGGCCACGCCGTCGGCGACGAGGTGCTGCGGGTGATCGGTGCGGTGCTGCAGGCGGCGATCCGGCAGTCCGATCTCGCCGTCCGGCTGGGCGGTGACGAGTTCATGCTGTTGATGGACCTGCCGGCGGGCATAGAGGTCCCGGCCCCGGCACCCGGCATCGTCAACGCCGTCACGCTGCACCGCTGGAGCGACATCGCGCCGGGCCTACGAGTCAGCGTGAGCGCGGGCCAGGCGGTGGGTGCGGCCCGCGACGTCGACCAACTGATCCGAGCCGCTGACCAGAACCTGTACCGGGCCAAGGCCGCCGGGCGCGGCCGGGCCGTCACCGCGAAGGACATGGCTTGAGCCCACAGCGCCGGAAACCCACGCGAGTTCGCTAAACGAGCCGGCTGCCCTGGTACGACCGCCAGCTTTGTGATCATGGCTGGAGTTCGAGGGTGAGCGGTGTTGATTGAGCTGCCACGAAGTTTCCGGACAGGGGATCTAATATGATCTCGGTCTGGGATGGAGATGGGCATGGCGCGGCAGAAACGGTCCTACTCGCAGGAGTACCGCGATGAGGCGGTGAAGATGGTGATCGAGACGTCACGTCCGATCGCGGTCGTCGCGCGGGAACTCGGCTTGTTGGACGGCACTCTCGGTAATTGGGTCAGCGCGTATAGGAAGAGTCACCCTGTGGAAGAACAGCCCCTGGCTTTGCCGGATCGGGCGCGGTTGAAGGAACTCGAACGTGAGAACCGGGAGTTGCGGCTGCAGAACGAGTTCCTGAAAAAAGCGGCGGCCTTCTTCGCTCAGGATCATCGGTAAGCGACGTTTACGAGCTTATCGACGCCGAGAAGGCTGACTTTCCCATCGTGATGATGTGCACGGAATTGGAGGTGTCCCGGTCGG
>NZ_QHHV01000372.1:0-1982 GCF_003947245.1 Actinoplanes sp. ATCC 53533
ACGGTGACCGAAACCATGCTCTACCGCAACTGGCTCCGCGGGGTGCTCGGCTCGGCGGACAGCGACACGGCTCAGAAATACGGCCGGGCCCTGTACGACGCTCGCTCCTTCAGCTGGGACGAAGCGCAGAAGATGCGGGACAACCCGAAAACCCGGCCGTCGACCATCACGGCGAAGCAGGACCAGTGGAAGCGGATCGCCGAGACGATCAGAATCGATGATCCCGAAGCCTACGACTACCTGCGCGGTGTCAACGGCATGGACCGAATCGGCGCGGGCTTCATCGCCGTGCTGGCGGCCCTCATGTTCGCGATGTTCGATCTGACCGCGTCGCTGCTGGTACTGCTCGGCTTCCTGATCTTCCGCTGGGCGGTCATCGCCGCACCCATCCTCGGCACGGTCGGCCTGCTGAGACCCGCAAGTTCGGGCATCCGTCGCCTCGGTAACGCCGTGGTCGCGGCCGTCTTCAACATCGCCATCTTCGGCACCGGCGCCGCCATCTACCTCTTCGCCGTGGATCTGATCATGAACACCGCCAGCCTGGCCGGCTGGTTGCAGGTCGTGCTGGTCTGGTTGGTCGGAGTGGTGGGCTGGTTGCTGCTGCGGCCGTACCGGCGGATCACCCAGCTCGGCGGCAAGGACGGCACCGCGGCGATCACCTCCGCCGGCTCCTGGCACCGCCGGTTCTTCCGCGACATGCGCGAAGCGGCCAAGCTGGACGTGGCGGATGCCGGTGGCACGAACGAGCCCGTGATCGGCAAGGGCCGCACCGTCTACGTCGACCAGAGCAACCTGCGTCCCGAGGCCAGGCTGGAGGACCCCTCGCACGGTTCGGCCGGCCGTGGTGGGCAGACTCTGGCGCCGGCCCCGGATCGAGGGGGCAGCGGTCCGGCCGTTCGCCCGGACGGCAACGAGACGACCCGTGACAACGCGGAGCCTGGCGATCGCGCCCCTGTCCCGGTCACGGCTTCCGCCGCGCGGCAGCGCCGACCGTCTACCTGGACCGAGCCGGACGTAAGCGAACGGCCGGCCTCCTTCGCGATATACCGACCTGAGACCGGAAGCACCACCCGCGAAGAACCAGCTTCGCCGCGGGTGCGCACCGAGGCGAAGTGACCGCCGATGCCGAGAATGCTGGAACGCGGTCTCACTGGGCTCTTCCGGTCCCGCTGGGGAGTCGCCCTGGTGATCGCCGTGCTGGTGTTGGCGATCGTCGGGATCGGCCGGATCTTCTCCGATGGCACCGCCGCCGCCCCGATTACCGACCGGGTGTCGCCTGGCCCGACGGCCTCGATCGACCCGAGCCACGATGACGATGGCGTCATCGTCGACGACGAACCGCCTCCGTCGCCCACCACCAGCCCGGGCAGCGCGGAGCCCGAAGCTGTCGCCTACGCGTTCGCGGCGGCGTGGGTCGACCACAAGAACGTCTCGGCGAAGGCCTGGCACAACGGCCTCGTGCCGAACGCGACCAAGGATCTCGCCGACGAGCTGAACGGCGTCGACCCGGCCGACGTGCCGGCCGACAAGATCGCCGGCCGGCCCACCCTGGTGCCGATCGGCGACGGCCTGGTCAACGCGGTCGTCACGGTGAACTCCGGAAAGCTGACTCTGCAACTGGTGGCCCCCGACGGGCGCTGGCTGGTGGACGACGTCGATTGGGAGAGCTCGTGAACCTGCCGCGGCCGCGTGGGGTGGCCCTACTCGTCGCCCTGACCGCGACGCTGGCTCTGCTCTGCTGCGGCGGTGCCATCAGCGCGCTGCTGGTGGACGAGTTCGACGACAAGGAGGAGAACCTCAGTCTGCTCAGCGCCAACTGCGGTGCCGGCGGGCCGATCGATCCCGAGGCCAAGCTGCCCAAGGTCGGCCAGTACAACTCGGAGCAGATCAAGAACGCGGCGATCATCATCAACGTCGGCAAGCAGCTGAAGCTGCCACCGCGGGCCTGGGTGATCGCGGTGGCGACGGCGATGCAGGAATCC
>NZ_QHHV01000373.1:0-4126 GCF_003947245.1 Actinoplanes sp. ATCC 53533
GACGACCGCAGCGCCAGACGACCGCAGCGCCAGACGACCGCAGCGCCAGACGACCGCAGCGCTCGATGACCACAGCGCTCGATGACCACAGCGCTCGATGACCACAGCGCTCGATGACCGCAGCGCTCGATGACCGCAGCGCTCGATGACCGCAACGCCCGGCAACCACAGCGCCCGATGACCGCAACGCCCGGCAACCGCAACGCCCGGCAACCACAGCGCCCGATGACCGCAACGCCCGGTAACCGCAACGCCCGGCAACCGCAACTCCCGATGACCGTAGTCCGGGCCTTACGACGCGCCAGTGCCGCGACCGACCCGCTTCACGTTGACCACGCGCGCCCGAGATCCGTCGGCCCTCACCACCGACCGCCATCAGGTCCGTTCGCGGGACGACTGCCACCGCACGGACGTTCGATGCGACGACTGCCAGGCCGGTGGCCTCACCGAGAATGCTCGCCGTCTGCGCCACCGGACGACGAGAACCAGCATGAGGACGGCCACCAGCGCGACGAGGCCACTCAGGCCGTAACCGATCAGGTAGCGATCACGCGCGCCCAACCCGCCGGTCGTGCTGGCGATCCAGTCGGCGAGATTGTCAGTGCGGGCACTGAAGTCCGCCCCCTCGTGGGGACATCCTGGCCCGCTGCTGACCACTGCGACCAGGACCGCGGCCCCGTTCTGCTGCTGCCGGAAGTACGGCCCGCCGGAGTCGTGCGGGCACGGGCTCGTGCTCGCACGCGGCGCCTTGCCAGATGTCTCGATGAGCGAGTCGTTCACTCGGCCGACGACGAATTGCCCAGTCTGCAGCCGTTCCGTCGACGCGGACTCCCCGTCCGACCGCCCCGCCGCCACCCTCGACCGGGCTGAAGACTCGTCACCGACGATCAGCCCGTACCCGGTCAACCGGACAACCTCGCCTGCCGCAGGCGGTGCGGTGCCGATCCGCAGCGGCGCGATGTCGGTGATCGCGGTGTCGATCTCCACCAACGCCACGTCGGCGGTTTCGGCCTGGCGTACGGTGACGACCTCGGCCTGGTGACCCTCCTTGCTGCGCAGATCCGCGCGCCCGACCGTGGCCGTGGTGCGGGCCGCCACGAGCCGGCTCACCCGCCGGCCGGCGGCGGTGCGGAAGCAGTGCCCCGCGGTGATCACCCAACGGGGTGCGACAAGTGCGCCGGAGCAGGAGCTGTCGCGGGTGCCGGCGCCGGTGGGCAGGCCGGTCATGGTCAGCAGCACCGAGAACCGATAGGCGCCGGCTCTGACGTCCTCGCCGTACGCGATGGCGGATGCCGGCTGGATGCTCGCGGGCGCGGCGGTCAGCGCCCCGACCAGCAGGATGATGACGAGACATCGACGGAGAGATCTCATGGCGAGCCATGCTGCGCGGGCGCCCGTCCGGCGGACGTCGGCAACGTCCTTATGGATCCTTTATCGGAACTGTGCCAGCCTGGCGGGCGATCACAGAAGTCAGCGATAACGAGAGGCGAGGAGGGCTCGGCGTTGCGGATACTGGTCGCGGACGACGAGCGGGTGCTCGCCGACACGGTGGCCGAGGGACTGCGCCGACTGTCCATGGCCGTCGACGTGGTCTACGACGGCGTCACTGCCTGGGAGAAGCTCGGCGTCAACCGCTACGACGTCGCCGTTCTCGACCGGGACATGCCCGGCAGCACCGGCGACGAGGTGTGCCGGCGGATCGCCGCGTCGGGGCTCGACACGCGGGTGCTGCTGCTGACCGCCGCCGCCGGGATCCGCGACCGCGTCGAAGGCCTCGGCCTCGGCGCTGACGACTACCTGACCAAGCCGTTCGCGTTCGCCGAGCTCGTCGCGCGGCTGCAGGCGCTGTCCCGGCGCTGCCCCCGGTGCTGGAGCAGGCCGGCATCATGCTGGACGTGACCCGGCACACAGCCGCTCGCGACGGACTGACGCTTTCGCTGTCGCCGAAGGAGTACGCCGTGCTGCATGTGCTGATGCGCGCCGGCGACCGCGTGGTCAGCGCGGAGGACCTGCTCGAACAGGCGTGGGACGAGAACGCCGACCCGTTCACCAACACCGTCCGCACCACCGTCATGACCCTGCGCCGCAAGCTGGGCGACCCGCCGGTGATTCACACCGTGCCCCGGGTCGGCTACCGGCTCGGCCCATGACGTCGCCCTCGCCGGCCCGGCGAGTTCTCCTGCTCTGCGGGATCGTCCTCGTCGCGGCGCAGTTCGCCCCGATGCTCGCCGACCAGATGCTCGCGCTGTGGCGCGAGTTCGGGCCGTCCTGGTGCGGGGTGGCCGAGCTACGGGCACCGGGCGACGACGCTTCGTTCCTCTGCGTCCAGGTCTTCCGGCGGCCCGCCATCGTGCCCGGCATCGCCAGGACGCTGGTGCTCTCGGTGTTCCTGGCGGCGTGCCTGCTCGCGGCACGGTGGTGCCTGCGGCCGGTCCGGGATCTGGTTCCGGTGATCGCGAACGTCGGCCCGCAGAATCTGGGCCACCGGCTCCGGCCCGGTGCGGGTCGCGACGAGCTGGCCCTGCTCGGCCGCACGATCGACGCCATGATGGATCGCATCGCCGTGGGATACGAGGCACAGCGCCGGTTCGCCGCCGACGCCTCCCACGAGCTGCGTACTCCGCTCGCGGTCCAACGAACGCTGATCGAGGTCGGCATGGCCGGCGCCCGCACCGAGGACCAGCTCGCGCTGCTCACCGCCCAACTGCTGGAGACCAACGAACGCAACGAGCGGCTGATCGAGGGCCTCCTGGTCCTCGCCGAAAGCGACCGCGGCCTGCTGTCGCGCACGCCACTGCGGCTCGATCTGATCGCCGCGGAGGTGCTCGACGCCCAACGCACCCGGGCCGCCGAGGCCGGCATCACGATCACCAGTACGCTGCGCCCACGCACCGTGCTGGGTGAGCAGGTGCTGCTGGAACGCCTCGTCAGCAACCTGGTGCAGAACGCCGTGAAATACAACCGACCGGACGGCACCATCGACGTGCAGGTCGGTGACGACCCGGCCCTGATCGTCACGAACACCGGCGACGATGTGCCAGTCGACGCGGTGGCCGCCCTCTTCGAGCCGTTCCGCCGGCTGTCCAGTGCCCGCATCAACCACAGCGGAGGCGCGGGCCTCGGCCTGGCGATCGCCCGCTCGATCACCCGTGCGCACGACGGCATCATCGCGGCGTCGTCCACCGGCCACGACGGTCTGCGAATCCAAGTCTCCTTCCCCGGTCCTACCGGACCCAACAAGCCTGCTGGACCCGACTAGGACGGCACCTGCCCGTTTGTGATCATGGCCGGGTTCCGGGGCGAGGCAGGGCTGGCGGTGGGCTCGGCGGCTGCGGTGCGGGCATCACCGCGCGAACGTCACCGCGCGAACGTCACCGCGCGAACGTCACCGCGCGAACGTCACCGCGCGAACGTCACCGCGCGAACGTCACCGCGCGAACGTCACCGCGCGAACGTCACCGCGCGAACGTCACGGTGTTGGTGTCGCCGTTGTGGTCTGTGGAGACGAGGGCTCAGAGGTCGCCGGGGGGCGCTGATGGGGAGGGATGCTGGCCTGGCGGCGGGTTTGGTTGACGGTCGGCCCGGTCAAGGACTTCTGGGTGGGGTCGTCGTTGGCGTTCGGTCGTCAGTCGCTGGTTGCCGGTCGCCGTTTTGGTTGTGGTTGTGGGCGGTGTGGATCGTCGGGATGGTGAGGGCCACCCGTCGTTGTGGTTGTCAAGGGTCAGGGCGAAGCGGCTCTGGCACGGTCTCGGTGATCGCGACTGGTCGATGGTTGATCATGTCCTATGTCCTTAGTGGAGCTACTTGCGGTGTTCTTCCCGCACCTGTCCGGGCTGCGCATCACGAACGTGTCCGACACGGGCACGTCGATGCGGGTGCAGGCCGAGACCAGCACGGTCGCCGCTCGGTGTCCGGCCTGTTCCACCCCGTCATGGCGGGTGCACAGCCGGTACGAGCGGCGCCTGCTCGACACCGCGATCGCGGGCCGGGAGACCGTGGTCCGGTTACGGGTGCGGCGGTTCTTCTGCACCCTGGCAGACTGTGTCCGCCGGATCTTCGCCGAGCAAATCGACGGACTGACTGTGCGACACAGCCGGCACAGCCTGCTGGCCCGTCGCCTGCTGGA